>JBGPEQ010000006.1:0-23291 GCA_041482855.1 Dongiaceae bacterium
ATCGCCCTCCCCCATGGCCCGCAGCCGGGCGATACCTTCGTCTTCGGCCGTCTCGGCCGCCACGACCAGCCACACGCGGGTCGTCAGGTCATGCAGAACCACCAGACCGCCGCGGCGCAGCTCTGCCGTTGCTCGATCGACAGCAACCAGTATGGCGGGATCGTCGGATCCCGCGGGAGAGATCTTAGCCCGTGTGCTGCTCATCGTCGCCGTGATCAGTCGAATTAACCATACGCTACGGCACCGACCTGGCGGCATTACGCCCGGCGGCACTGACCTGGTCAAGCCACAGGTTCAGCACCCAATATGGGATGCAATGGCGTCGCGAGAAAGCCCGAATCCGGGTGCGGCGCATAGGGATTGCGGCCGATCCGAAGCTTGTCCCGATTGGTGGCGGGTGATATCTGACTCATTGGTCCCACGCCAGCAGACGTCACCCCTACCACCGGCATCCGAGGGCGATCTTGTTGCGTATCAAGGACATGCGTATGGGCTGGCCGAGGGCCAGGGGGGTGCAATGATGACTGCCAACCGCTCATCGCCATCGCGGTCTCCGGGGGGGCCTGGCGGCAAAAGGATCCTGCTGGTCGATGACGACCTGCCGTTGCGGCAGTCGCTCGCCGAACAGCTGCGATTGCACGAGGAGTTCACGACCGCCGAAGCCGATTCCGGCGCCTCGGCGATCGAATTGTGCAAGAAGGAGCGCTTCGACGCCATCATCCTCGACGTCGGCCTGCCGGACATGGACGGTCGGGAGGTTTGCCGCGTGCTCCGCCGCAATGCGGTCAGCGCGCCCGTGATCATGCTGACCGGCGCCGATACCGATGCCGATGCCATCCTGGGCCTCGATTCCGGCGCCAACGACTACGTCACCAAGCCATTCCGGCTGGGCGTGCTCCTGGCCCGCATCCGGGCGCAGCTACGCCAGCATGAGCAAAGCGAAGACGCAACGTTTACCATTGGCCCCTATAATTTTCGCCCGAGCGTGAAACTGCTGTTGAATTCCGCGACCAATAAGAAGATCCGCTTGACCGAGAAAGAGACCTCCATCCTGAAGTACCTCTATCGCGCAGGCGATCGGCCGGTCGGGCGCGACACCTTGTTGGGCGAGGTTTGGGGCTACAACGCCGGCGTGACCACCCATACGCTGGAGACGCATATTTATCGTCTGCGCCAGAAGATCGAGCGCGATCCCTCCCATGCCGAGATCCTGGTGACCGAACCGGGCGGCTATCGGCTGGTTTCGTGACGGCCGTCACAGGTCATTTCATTGCCAGTCCCCATCCCGCGCTCTAACCTTCTCATCTTCGACTGATCGGCCGGGAGCCGCTGGTGCCGGAAGACAGCGATTTTTTTGTCCGCTTCTGGGGCGTGCGCGGCAGCATCGCTTGTCCCGGCGCGGCCTGGGCGGCCTATGGAGGCAATACGTCCTGCCTGGAGGTCCGCTGCGGCCGCCAGCTGCTCATCTTCGATGGTGGGACAGGCCTTCGACAGCTGGGGGAGCACCTCAAGAAAGAGATCCCGGTCGATACCGACCTCTTCTTTACCCACAGCCATCTCGACCACATCGCGGGGATTCCGTTCTTCAGTGCGCTATTCGAGCCGTCGAACCGGATTCGCATGTGGGCCGGCCATCTGTTGGCTGCAAAGCGAACGTTGCGCGATGTCATCTGCTCGATGATGGCGGAGCCGCTGTTCCCGGTCCCGATCGATATCTTTACTGCCGAGACCAGCTATCATGACTTCACAGCCGGCGAAAACCTGACGCCGCGCAGCGGCGTTACCATCCGCACTGCTTTGCTCAGACATCCGAACGACGCAACCGGGTATCGAATCGAATTCGGTGGTCGCTCGATCTGCTATGTCACGGACACCGAGCACATACCGGGCAAGCCCGACCGCAATGTGATCGATCTCGTCCGCGACGCGGATATCTTCATCTACGATTCGACCTACACGGACGAAGAATTCCCGCGCTTCGTGACCTGGGGCCATTCGACTTGGCAGGAAGGCGTCCGCCTGGCCGATGCCGCCGCTGCCAAGACGCTGGTCATATTTCATCACGATCCCAGCCACGATGATTCGGTCATGGACGAGATCGCCGCCGCCGCCGAGCAATTGCGGCCGGGCACGCTGGTTGCCCGCGAGGGCATGGTCTTGCGTCCATGACGGCATCGGGGGCAGGCGGCGCCCCGTCCTGACCGATGCCGATCCGCAGCACCGCACGGCGGCTATGGCTGGGCCTGTCGACACTGCTCGGGCGGCGGCGCGGGTTCTTCATCCCCTATCGCTATGCCCATCGCCTCTCCCCGCCCGGCAGCAGGCCGGCTTATCAGCCGATCGACAAATTGTTCGAAGCCAATGCGGCGAAGTTTGCCGCTGAACTGCAGTCGCTCGATAAATACGCGGACGCGCTGCATGCGATCGGCCGCCAGCCGGCGCCGGCGCCGCGCTGGGACCAGGATTGGTTTCCGCGACTCGATGCGGCCATGGCCTATGCAGTCGTGCGCTGGCATCGCCCAATGCGCATCGTCGAAGTCGGCAGTGGGCATTCGACCCGATTCATGGCGCGCGCCGTCGAGGATGGCGGCCTCGCGACGCAGATCCTCGCCATCGACCCGGCGCCGCGGGCGGCCCTGCGCGGCTTGCGCATCGAATCGTTGCCGCAGACCGTGCCGGCCTGCGGTTTGGCGCCCTTTCGGCGGCTGGTAGCGGGCGACATCCTGTTCGTCGATTCGAGCCACATCCTGATGCCCGGCACCGATGTCGACTTCCTGCTCAACGAGGTGCTGCCGATCCTGCCCGCCGGCGTCCTCCTGCATCTGCATGACATCTTCCTGCCGGACGACTATCCGGCTTCGTGGGGTTGGCGCGGCTACAACGAACAGTCGGGCGTCGCGGCGTTGCTCGACGGGCGATGGGAGCCGCTGTTCGCCAGCCGCTATGTCTCGACGCGCCTGTCGGATCGCGTCAGGGACGGCGTGATCGCTCAGCTTCCGCTGCTGCCTGGCGCGCTCGAAACCAGCCTGTGGCTCAAGCGCCGCGACGCTTGATCGCGCCGCTCATTTATAGGGGTCGGCCGCATCGCGCAGCCCGTCGCCGAAGAAATTGAAGGCAAGCACGACCAGGATCACGGGTATCGCGGGCGCCATGAGCCAGGGATACAACACGATCGTGTCGATGTCCTGCGCGTTGTTCAACAGGACGCCCCAGCTGACGATCGGCCGGCGCAGGCCAAGCCCGAGATAGCTCAGCGATGTCTCGCCCAGGATCATCGCCGGCACCGACAGTGTGGCCGACGCGATCAAGTGGCTCATGAAACTCGGCAGCAGATGGCGACCGATGATCCGGCTCGGCCGTGCGCCCATCAACTGTGCGGCAACGCAGAATTCCTCTTCGCGCAACGACAGCAGCTTCGAGCGCACGGCGCGCGCCAAGCCGGTCCAGTCGAGCATTGCGAGAATGATCGTGATCCCGAAATAGACGATGATGGCGCTCCAGTTCTTCGGCAGGATCGCCGCCAGCGCCATCCACAACGGCAGGTGCGGCAATGACCGCAAGACTTCGATGACACGCTGTATCAGATTGTCGACCCAGCCGCCGTAGTAGCCGGCAACGCCCCCGATCACGATGCCCAGCAAAAAGCTCAACGTGACGCCGAACAGCCCGATGGTGAGAGAGATGCGGGCGCCGTAGATGAGGCGCGAGAGCAGATCGTGGCCAAGCTTGTCGGTGCCGAGAATATGGAGAGTGGCGTTTTCGGCCGGGCAAAACAGGTGCAGCCGGCCCTCGAACAGCCCCCAGAATTCATACTTCTCTCCCTCGCAGAAGAAACGCAACTTCTCGACCTTGGCCGGATTGGCGGAGTATTCGGGCATCAGCGTGATTTCGTTGCGTTTGAAATCATAGCCATAGACGAACGGGCCGAGGAATTCGCCATTGTCGAACAGATGAACCGTCTGCGGCGGCGCGAAGGAGGCCTTGTGGTCTCTCGTCCCGGTCCCGTAGGGCGCCAGAAACTCGCAGACGAGAATCGACGCGTAGAGCAGCAGAAGAAAAACACCGGATATCACGGCGAGCCGATGGCGAAGAAAGCGCCACCACATCATCTTCCATTGCGACGCCAGGAAATAGCGCTCCTGCTCCGGAGACAGCTGCTCGACCGAATAGGGGTCGAACGGCTCGCGCGAAACGGTGTGCGGAATGCTCGTGTCGTCCGGCCGGATGGCGTTGTCCAGGGTCACTTCGTGGCCCCTCCGCCGAGCCGGATACGGGGATCGAGGGCGGCGAGCGCCAGATCGGACAGCAGCACGCCGACGACCGTCAGCACGGCCAGGAACATCAGGAACGACCCCGCCAGATACATGTCCTGGCTCTGCAAGGCCCTGAGCAGCATGGGGCCGGTCGTCGGTAACGACATGACCTGCGAGACGATGACGGCGCCGGATACCAGTTCAGGCAATAGCGTGCCGATGTCGGCGATGAACGGATTGAGCGACATGCGCAGCGGATATTTGAGCAACAGCCGTCCGGGCGGCAGCCCCTTGGCGCGCGCCGTCACGACATACTGCTTGTGCAGTTCGTCCAGCAGGTTGGCGCGCAGCCGGCGGATCATGGCGGCGGCGCCGGAGCTGCCGATCACGAGCGTCGGAATCAGCAGGTGCTGGAGGATCGAATGGAGTTTCCCCCAGCTCCAGGGCTGGCCGATATATTCGGGATCCATCAGGCCGCCGATGGATATGCCGAGATAGACGTTGGCGAGGTAGAGCAGCACGAGCGCCAACAGGAAGCTCGGCACCGCCAGGCCCAGCATGCCGAAGAAGGTCACCGCATAGTCGGACAGGCTGTATTGGTGAGTCGCCGAGTAGACGCCGATCGGGAAGGCGACGATCCAGGTGAAGAGCACGGTTGCAAACGCAACGATCATCGTCAGCCAAAGGCGGTCGCCGACGACCTGGCTGACGGGAAGCTGGTATTCGAAGGAATATCCGAGATCGCCCTGGAGCAGGCCCCACACCCAATAGCCGTACTGTTCGATGAAGGGGTCGCCGAGATGGAACTCGTCCTGCAGAAACTTGATCTTGTCCTCGCAGCCCGACTCGCCGCGGGACTGGCATTCCGCGATGACAGTGGACAGGTAGTCGCCGGGCGGCGCCTGGATGATGACGAAGATCAGGAAGCTGATCGCCAACAACGTCGGGATCATGATGAACAGGCGCCGGATGACGTAGGCGAACATGCTGTGCGTCGCCCCTATCCGCTTTTCGACATCGCGGTCACCGCCTAGTTGGTGGTCGCTGCGCTGCTGTCCACCCAGAAGCAGTCCGGCTTGTAGATGCCGAAATGAGCGCCGGGATCCCAGCTGTAGATGCCCTGCTCCGGGACGTTGTGAAGCCGGTTGCTGACGACGACGGGTTGCGGCACGCCGGACACCGTGCCGATGGCGAACACCTGATCGGCAAAGATCTTCAGCATGCTGCGCCAGACTTCTTCTCGGCCTGAGGTGTTGCTGGCGGCCGACCACTGCTTCAAGAGCTCATCCAGCTTCTGTGCCTCCGGCAGGTCGACCCGCTCGCCCGACTCGCCCTTGGTCTCCACGAACTGGCCCCACATCGGCCATTGCAGCTGCTGCTGCGTCGTCGGGGCCAGCTCCCACGGGATCATGTCCGGCGTCGGCAAGCCGTTCTCCAGCCCGGTCCAGACCGACATTACGGCCTCGCCGGCGAAGACATCGTTGCGCATCTTGTCGCGCTCCGACGGCTTCGTGAAGAGCCCGATGCCGATCTGGCGCCAGGTATCCGCGATCAGCTCGAGGACATCCGCCTCCTCCGGGCTCTGGCCGGTGGTTTCAATGATGATCTCGAGCGGCCGTCCATCCCTGAGCATGCGAAGATTATTGCTATTGCGGTCGGTCAACCCGATTTCATCCAACAGCCGATTGGCCTGGTCGATATCGAAGGCGGTCCATGCGGACAGATAGGATTCGTCGAACAGCGGGCTCTGCGCCAGCACGGTGTTGCCGCCTTCGGTGGCGAGGCCCAGATAGACTACTTGGTTGATTTCGCCGCGATCGATGGCGAGCGACAGCGCGCGACGGAATCGCACGTCGCGGACGAGCTTGTGCCACTCGGGATCGGCGACGTTGAGATTGGGGTAGAGCGCAACCTGCGATCCCCATGCCGAGTTCCACAACAGGACCTTGTACTTGCCGCGCGCCTCGCTCTCTTTCAGCAGCGTGAAGTTGTCGAAGCGCAGATAGCGGGCGGCGAGATCGGCATCGCCGGCGGCCACCTTGGCCGGGATCAGCTTGCTGTCGGCCACCTGCACGGCGACGCTGTCGAGATAGGGAAGCTGCAGGCCCCGCGCATCGACGCGGTAGTAGTAGGGATTGCGCTTGAACACGTAGCGCTCCGACGGCGGCTTGGTCGCGAGCATCCACGGCTCGAGCGTCGGCAGCTCCGGGTTGTCGTTGCGATACATGTTGTCGATGCGGTTGTGGAGGGCGGCCCAACTGTGCTGGCCGTACTCCTCGAGCTTTTTCTTCAGGTCGTCCGGGTCGACATACTTGCCGTGGTACTGCTTGAGATAGCGGCTCGGCCGAAAGATGTAGAGCGGGCTCGGTCCGGCCAGGGCCGACAGGAACTGCGGGTTCGGCTTCGACCAGCTGTAGCGGATCGTCGTCTCGTCGATGACCTCGACCTTCGGCGCTTCGCCCTCGACCAGCATCTGCACGGGTGCGTCGGAGGGCGACAGCTCCTTGTTGTTGGCGACGTCTTCCCAGTAGTAGCGGAAATCCTCGGTCGTGAAGGGATCGCCGTTGGACCATTTATGACCGGGGCGCAAATGGAAGGTGAAGACCCGGCCCTGATCGACCTCGAACGCCTGCAGTATGTCCGGCTTCAGCTCGAACTTGGGGTCGTAGGCGACGAGACGGGCGTAGCCATAGACGACCATCAGGCGGGTATCCTTCGGCGTCGCCATCAGCAGCGTGATCTCGCCGCCATGTTTACCCATGGTCTGGCCGGGCCAGGCCATGGCGGCGACGGCGGGGACCTTCGGCAGCCGCTCCTGGACCGGCGGCAATTCGCCCTTCGCCACCTTGTCCGCGAGCACCGGCGGCTCGACGAACGTCGCGGGCATGGCCGGCTCGTCGGCGCCGGCGCGGCCCCAGCCGAGGGTCGCCAGGACTACAAGCAGCGCCGTCGCATGCAGCATCAGCAGTGAACGCGCGCGCGGGTGAGCGGGTACGAGCGTCATGACGCGTGCTCCGGGATTGCGGCGCCGTTCTCGGCTCGAACGTAGTGACCGTCGCCGATGGCCACCAGGCTCGGCCGATGCGCCTCGTCGATCGTGAACGGCGCCGGCCAGCGGCAAGGAATCGAGGCCTTGTCTTCCATCAGCCGCGTAAAATCGAGCGGGAACTTCGGATTCGGCTGCGGCACGGCGGCCAGCAAGGCGCGCGTGTACGGATGAGCGGGCCTCTGGAAGAGCTGCTCCTTCGGCGCCAGCTCGATGAGGCGGCCGGCGCACATCACGGCGATCCGATCGGCGATGTAGTTCACCACGGCCAGATTGTGCGAAATGAAGAGATAGGTGAGGCCGAGCTGGGCCTGCAGGTCCTTCAGCAGATTCAGGATCTGCGCCTGGATCGAAACGTCGAGCGCGGAGACGGGCTCGTCGCAAATCAGCAGGTCCGGCTTGAGGGCGAGCGCGCGGGCGATGCCGATGCGCTGGCGCTGACCGCCGGAAAAGCTATGGGGATAGCGCTGCAGGTGACGCTTGCCGAGGCCGACCACATGCATGAGTTCCTTCACCATCTCGTCCCGCCAGGCGGCGTCATGAATGCCGTGAATGACGAGCGGCTCGCTCAAGATGTCATACACGGTCATGCGCGGATTGAGCGAACCGAACGGATCCTGGAAGATGAACTGGATGCGGCGGCGAAAGTCGATCAGCGCGTTTTTCTCGAGCGCCAGGACATCGACGATCTTGCCGCGGTCGTTGAAGTGAATCGATCCGGCGTCGGGCCTGAGCGCCCGCATGATGATCTTCGACAATGTCGTCTTGCCGCAGCCGCTCTCGCCGACCAGGCCCAGGCACTCGCCGCGCCGGATCTCGAAGCTGACATCGTCGACCGCGGTCACCGCGCCGTCGGCGCGGCCCCCGAAAAAGCCGCTCTTGCGCAGTTGAAAATGCCGGCTGACGTTCCGCACCGATAGCAGCGGGCCGGCGGCGTCAGCGTCTGCCGGCCACGGCTCCTTGGCCGCCAGCAGGCGCGCGCTCGCCGATTCGATTTCCCGGATCGGGACCAGCCGCTCGCCGGGCTGCATATGGAAGCGCGGCACGGCATGGAGCAGCGCGCGCAGATAGGGATGGGTCGGCCGACTGAAGATGTCGTTGAGCGTGCCGCTCTCCATGACCTTGCCGTGGTAGAGAACGACGATCTCCTCCGCCATGTTGGCAACCACGCCGAGATCGTGGGTGATGACAAGGACGGCCATGCCGAGCTCGGCCTGCAGATCCTGCATCAGTTTCAGGATCTGCGCCTGGATCGTCACGTCGAGCGCCGTGGTCGGCTCGTCGGCGATCAGGAGCGCCGGCCGGCAGATCAAAGCCATTGCGATCATCGCCCGCTGGCGCAGCCCGCCCGACAGTTCGAAGGGATAGGTGCTCAAGGCCTTGGCCGGATCGGGGAACCCGACCAGCCGAAGCATATCCGTCACCAATTCGCGCCCCTCGGGGGCGCCCGCCTTGCGGTGCAGATGGAGCGCTTCGCAGATCTGATCGCCGATCGTGTGGATCGGCGACAGCGACGTCATCGGCTCCTGAAAGATGATGGAGATACGCCCGCCGCGAATGGCCCGCATCTCCGGGCCGTCCGTCGACAATGCCGCGATGTCCGTGACGGTCCCCGGGCGCAAGGGATCGGCGAACAGGACCTTGCCGCCGACGATCCGGGCGGCGCGCGGCAGGATGCCCATGATGGTCTGGCTGATCACCGATTTGCCGGAGCCGGACTCGCCGACGAGCGCGACGGTGCCACCCTGTGGAACGCGGAACGACACTCCCCTGACGGCATCGATCTGGCCGCCCTCGACATTGAAGGAGACCGCCAGGTCCTCGACGCGCAACAAATCGGTCATTGCGGCGTCTCGGCGGGGCCGATCGGCGCTGCATGCACCGACGTCGTCAGGCCGAGCGCGGCCAGATTGGCGAGCGTGAAGTCGTCGGCGGTTACGCGATTTTCGATCATCGTCCGCGCCGCCCGCGCCGCGATGGCATCGAAGCCGTCGATGTTGGAGTCGATGGAGATAGCGGTCCGCCCGCTCGCCAGCTTCAACGTCATCCAGCCGCCGGCGCGATTTCGTCGCGTGGAATAGTAGCGCAGTTTGACATGATCGAGATCGCTCCAGTTCAACGTGAGGCGCCTTGTTCCGCCGCTGGTGATAGCGTCGTCCGTCATCTCGATCCGGGCGTATTGGCGCGCGACGGTGCGCATCGTGAACAGGAGGAATAGCACCGTCAACCCGCCAAAAATGACAATAACATGCGGCATGCCCGGAGCCAGCAGCCAGCCGCCGCCGCCGATGATCAGGCCGGCTCCGCCGCGCAGATAATCCGGTAGCAGGATTTGCAGGGAATAGCGGTGAATGCTCATGCCGAATCGAGTCTACGCAGGCTCATCGTTGCTGCAACTGAATAGCTGACGGGCATCCATCCAGCGCACGGCCCGATGGCGGCTGGCGCGCTGCAAAAACGCCGACAGGAACGACCAGGCGTCCTCGTCATGGACCAGGTGATGGCTCAGCAGGCCGGTCGGCTCGCTCGGATCGACGCGCCCTTCCCGCCGCGCCGCCAGATGGCCGATTGCGAGCCGCAGGCATCCCTCGATACCCAGGAAGCGGCGTCCCTCATGCCAATCGACGATATCGACATGGGTGTTGACGAGGATGATGCCGCCCGTCTTCGTCTTCGCCGCCCGCGGGCCATAGGTCGACAAGCCGCGGATGCCGAGTTCGGCCAATCGGCCGGTCAGCGCGGGATCGATGCGATTCCATGGCGGCACCAGCACCGGCAGGGCGCGATCGCCGAAGAGCGCGCGCATGCGCTGCGCGCCGCAGCGCAGGTCTTCCAGGGCCAGTGAAGAATCGCGACCCGCCGCAAACTCGGCCTTCTTGCCCCCCGCAGCGGCATGGTTCGCATGGGCATAGCCGTGTTGCAGTGCAGCAGCATGATCGGCGGCGTGCAGCGCTTGGGCGAGCGCTGAATCGGCCTGCGCCGGTATCACGGCGATAGCCAGCGGCACGGGCCGTCCAGAAGCCGCCACCGCCAGGTCGAGCAGGCGTTGCAGCCCGGGAGTCGAGGTCACGGCATCGTCATCGCGCCACCAAAAGGTTGCGCTCTGCCCCGCCCGGCTCCAGCCGTCGAGTTCGCGCTCCAGATCGGCCCAATCCGTCATGGGTGATCGCGGCTGTCCATTGACAGGCTCGCCGGCCGATCATGCTTTTGTCGCTCGATGGCGTCGATGATCGCGCGCGCGGTCCCGTCGGCTCCGGACATGTCGAAGGATACGGCCGGGCGCGCTCCGCGATCGGCGGCATCGATGCCGGCGGCAAGACTCTCGGGCGTCAACGCTTCGGGATCGACGACCGTGAGGAGGCCGCGATCGGCCAGCAGCCGCGCCCGCACCGGTTGCTCCGTCTCGCCGCCCTCCGCGAAGGGAACGACCACCGCACGCGTGCCGGCCGCCAACAACTCCATGACTGTGTTGTAGCCGGCCTGCGATACCGACAGGCGGCAATTCCGCAACAACGTCTGGAAGTCGGTACGGAAACGCTCGAGGATGACGTTCGAACCGGCGGTTGCTGCCAGGGCTCGAAAGTCCGGCTCGGGCAGATTGGGTCCCGCGATCAACCGCCAGGGCTGGTCGGCCACGCGCGTCAGCGGCCGCGCCCCGATGGCTGCCCGCAGAAGAGGGGCGCCGACCGCGCCGCCGCCGGCCGACACCAATATCTCACCTGCCCCAATCCGACTTTCGCTGATCGCCGGCGACTCGCCGACGACATAGCCGGTGTAGCGCAGCTGGGCGGCGATCGCGTCGGTCGCCGCAAAGGTGGCGCCGAATTCGATCAACTGGGGATCGCCATGCACCAGCACCATATCGAAGCGACGACGGATGATGTCGACGATCTCAGCGGTCCGCTGCGGATCGTTTCTGCTGACGAGGATATCGCGAACCGAGCATAGGATCGCCGGCCGCGGTCGCCGCGCCGCAGCCGCATCGAGCAGCGGCCGCAGTTCGAAGCGAAAGGGCCGGCGCCCGAAGGGATAGAGTTCGATCAGCACGACTTCAGGCGCCGAGCGTTCGAACGCGGCCAGCAGTGCTGCACGACGCCGATCGCGCCAGGCATCGTCGATCGGCCGGCCGGCCTCATCGACGATGGAGCCGAAGCCGCTGTCGCCTGCGCGCGCCGACGGCAGCTGAATTACGGCGGCGCCGCCAAGGTCGAGTCCCAACACCGGCTCGCCGCCGGCGACGAAGGCGACAGTCAAGCCGTGGCGTTCGAGCGCGCGCGTGATCGCGGCGGCGCGGCGCAGATGCCCGATGCCCAGCAGATGCTGAACGTAGAAGAAGACCCGCGGGCGAGTCATGAGGGGGCCTCGGCCGGGCGCGCTTGCGGATGCAGCAATATATTCAATCTGCCGATGCATAGTCCTGAGCGATCGAGTTCCAATTCATGAACGACATTGTCGGCCAGGCGATGCGGCGGCTTTCCGCGCATGTCCCAGCCGCTGGCCAGGGCGTACAGCGCCCGCATGACGCCCTTGTGCGTGATCGCCAGGACGTCCCTGTTCTCGACTGTCAATTCCTCCAGCCAGGGCCGCAAACGGCCCTGGACGTCGCGCGGGCTCTCGCCGCCGGGCGCCCGAAAATCGAGTCCCCGACCCTCCCATTCCGCCATCGCCGGACCATGGATCGAGCGCAGCTCGGTCAGGTTCTGCCCCTCCCATTCGCCGAAGCTCATTTCCGCCAGCCGGGGTTCGATCAGCAAGTCTCCAGCCGGACGATAGCGGCGACGGAGAATCTCCGAAGTCCCTATGGCGCGCGCGAGCGGACTCGATATCCATTCGCTATGCGCGGCGCGGTCCGGCAGTTGCCAGGTCGCTACCATGCTGCGCCCGCGCGCGCTCAAGGGGATATCCGAGCGCCCTTGCAGACGGCGCGCGGCGGTCCATTCGGTCGGTCCATGTCTCAACAGGAAGAGCGTGGACATGCGGTCACTGAAGACGCCGGTGGCGGTTGGCGGCGTCGTGAACCGTGCGGTCGAGGATGCCCGCTGCCGTGCCGATGTCATGATCTTCGGCAATAAGCTCCTTGGCGGTCGCGCCCATCTTGCGGCGGCGCACCGGGTCATCGAGCAGCGCGCGGACAGCCGCGGCGAAATCGCCGGCATCGCCGGGCACGGTCAGCAAGCCGGTGCGGTCGCCGGCGACGACCGTCGGAACGCCGCCCGCGGCGCCCGCAACCACCGGCACGCCCGCCGCCTGTGCCTCCAGCAACGCCATGCCATAGGCCTCGTTGATGGCCGGCCAGACCAGGAGGTCGGCTGACCCATAGAATTGTGGCAACTCCTCGGCCAGACGCCGGCCGGCATAATGAATGCGCGCGCGACCCAAGGACGCCAGACTCGCCTCGACGGCCGGCCGGGCCGGTCCATCGCCGACGACCAGCAGTTGCCAACTGCGATCGCGCAACAGGTCCAGGGCCGCTCCCAGTACGCGAAAGGACGCGAGCTTGTCGCCGTCGCGCATCATGGCGACCGCGAGCAGCCACGGCTTTTCGCTATCCAGCCCGAACCGTTGCGCCATTTCCCTCCGCAACTCGTCGCGACGGTTGGCCGCCGCGGCGAAGTCGGCGCCGTCGATGAAGGGTTTCAGCATGACGAGGATGGCGCTGGGATCGGCGACGCCCGCCAAGCCGGCGATATCAGCAGGATTCAGATTGATGATGGCGTCGGCATGGGCGATTGCGGCGGCCCCGGCGGTGTGACCGATGGCCCAAGGCCCGCCGGCCCGCTTGCCCGCATGGGAGACTTCGGCGACGACATAGGGAATGTCGAGCGCCGCGCTGACCGCCGGTCCCAGCCAATCCGGCGCTTTGTAGTAGAGGTGGTAGGTGAACCACAGCTCGGGTCGCTCGGCCTCCGCCCGCGCCTGATATTGGCGCACCAGGCGGCGCGCCAGATGTTGGCCCAGATCGGCCAAGGCCTGCTGGCGCGCCGGATCGCCGGCGCCGTCGCGGCTGCGGAAGCGGCTCGCCAGTTCAATGCGGTGGTTGGCGCGCCCGAGCGCCGCCATCAGCAGGCGCGCCATGCGGCGATCGCCCGAGGGCACCGGATGGGTCGGCGACTTCAGCGGGGCGTAGAACGCTATGCGCATGTGCGCACGGAGTCGGAAGCGGCGGCGGGCGCCAGGCCGAAGCGACCGGCCAGCGCATCGATCCAGATTTCGAAGCTGAATTGCCGGCGAAGTCGCTCGAACCCGGCGTTGGCCAGCGCGGCACGGCGCGCCGGATCGGCGATCAGCCGTCTCATGCTGTCGGCGAGGGCGTCGACGTCATCGGGCTCGACCAGGAGTCCTGTCGCCTCGGACTCGATCAGTTCGGGAATGGCCCCGGCGTGCGTCGCGATCACAGCCAGGCGCTGGCTCTGCGCCTCCATCAGCACGTTGGGCAGTCCGTCGCGATCGCCGTCGGCCGCGATGCGGCTGGCCAGCACGAACAGATCGGCTTCGCGATAGCGCTGCAACACTACGTCCTGCGGCTGCGCGCCCAGCCATTCGATGCGATCGGCGATGCCCAATTCCTGCGCCCGCGCTTTCAGCATCGGCAGCAGCGGGCCGCCGCCGATATGCCGGAATCGCCAGGCCAGAGTGGGCGGCAATTTGGCCAGGGCTTCGATGAGAACGGCGAGGCCCTTCTTTTCCACGGCGCGTCCGACGGAGAGGATGACCAGAGGATCGGCCGGATCGGTTCCGTCGCGCTTGCGGGCGGCCGGTGCAACCTCCGGCGCGCCGAAGCGGCGGAAATCCAGGCCATGATACAGGAGCTGAACCCGGTCGGCGGTCGGCGCCAATGCCGCCAGGTGATCGCGGCCCTGGGCCGTGCAGGTGACGACCCACGCCGCGGCCGCCAGCTTCTCGCGCTTCTCCCATGCGGGTGTCATCCAGATGTCCTTGGCATGGGCCGAGCAGCTCCAGGGCAGGCTCGTGAGCAGGCTGGCATAGCGGGCTACCGAGGCCGGCGTGTGGATGAAATGAGCGTGCAGCCAGGCGACGTCGTGCGGCAACTCATGCGCCAGCACCAGGGCTTGGCCGAAGCGCCGGACTCGGTTGGGGGTCGGATCGCGGCGCAGGTCCCGCAACCACGCCTGCCGGGCGGCTCGATAGCTCGGTAGTCGTCTGCCGTGGCGCCAGGCTCGCAGGACTCGGAGGGATTCTTGATAGAGGTACTCCGGCAAGTAGGCGATGGGTGCCCGAATCTCGCGATGGATCGGGTGGACCATGCGATCGGTTGGATGCCGCAGCGAGGCGATGCGAATATCGAGACCGCGCGCCTCGAGCGCCCGGACCTCCTGGGCGATGAAGGTCTCGGAGAGACGTGGATAGCCCTTGAGGATGAACAAAACTGCGTTCGCCACGGGACCGTCAATGTGTCGAACCGGCATGCCCACCGCGACTGGAGGCACCATCAACGACGATTGCACGCCTTAGGATGACCGATCAATGGCTTCGGCGTCGCGATCGGCCATCCTGTTGCCGCCACATCCGACCTAGCGGGATTGGCGCGGGGCCAGGCTGACGCGAGCCTGCCGATCCTGCGCCAGCAAGCGGTCGACCAGGCGGAACACGTTGCGATGGCCGTCGAGCAGGCCGGGCACGATGACCTGAGACGGCAGCTTCTGCTGCGGCAACTGTCGCAGCGCTGTAGCCATGACGCGCGGATCGTGCTGGTCGTCATCGGTCAGCATGCTGACGAGGCCGAGTTCCTGCGCCCGCGCCGCCCGGATGTACTGCTCCATGCGCGGCGCCGTCCGCGGCACGATCACGGCCCGCTTGTCGAGCGACAGGATCTCGCAGAAGGTGTTGTAACCGCCCATGGCGACGACGCCGATGGCGCGGGCCATCAGGCTTTCCAGCTGGGCGTCGAAGGTGATGGCCTCGACGCGCTTCAGCCGGCTGGCGCGCAACAGGAATTCGGCCTGCCGGTCCGAGTGCATGAAGGGGCCGAGCACCAGCAGGGCCGGGTAAGGCAGGCCGGAATCGGTCTCATACGCCCGCAAGACCCAGTCGATGATCGCCTCGCCATCGCCGCCGCCGCCGGTCGTCACGAGTATGAACGGTTCGGAGATCTTCAGCAGCGGTGTCGGCGTCGTCGGCTTGGTCGGCAGGCTGCGATGCAGGTACCCGGTGTAAGTCATCTTCTGCCGTACCGAGCGCGGCAGCTCGATGCCGGCGAGCGGATCGCAGATCTGCGGCAGGCCATAGACCCAGATGTCGTCATAGAGATCGCGTAGCGCCGGCAGCACGTTCTTGCGTCCCCATTCCGGCGCCAGCAGGCCCGGTTCGTCCATGACGTCGCGCAGGCCCAGGACCAGCGGCACCCCGCGCTCCTTCAACATCATCAGCGTGTTCTTCACCTCGCCGCGCAGGCCCAGCGGCTCTTTGTCGACGATGAAGAGATCGGGATCGAAGATATCGGCGGTGTGATGGATGATCGACTGGCGCATCGCCAGTGTTTCCTCGATGTCGATCAGCAGGCTCAACGTCGTGTAGTCGCCGTTGCGCAGCTTGATGACACCGGGGATGCGAACGAAGTCGACCCGGGCGCGGAAATCGAAACTGCCGATGATCGGCGAGCCCGTCAGGATCAGGACCGAGAGATCCTTGTTGTGCTCGACCAGCCCGTGCGCGATTGCCCGGCAGCGGCGCAGGTGGCCGAGGCCAAACGAATCGTGACTATAAATCAGCACTCGCCAGTTACCGCGCGTGCCACCGCGGCGCTCGTGCATCATGCGCCCCCATTGCTGCGATAAGTGAACTCCCCCACGTAACTATGCCACAGGGCAGAGAAACTGGAATAGTGAAGTTTGGGTCACGCTTTGTAACGAAGTGTTCCGCCCCCACCCACCGCCGTTTGCCGTCATTATGAACATGCTTTATCCTTATGGCGTCGCGCCGGTCGGGCATCCCGGGCTCGCCCCGAGACTGGGAATCGTTATGGACTCCAATCTTTTCAAATACATACTTAAGCACAGCTGGCGCGAACAGCTGTTCATCCTGGCGCTCGTCCTGGTGTCGCAGGTACCCTATTTCCTGTCGCTCGACCTGCCCAAGACGATCGTCAACAGCCCGATCCAGGGCAAGGGATTCGTTTCCGCCGACGCGACGGCTCGATTCCTGGCCATCCGATTCCAACTGCCGAGCTTCCTTAGTTTTCTCAGCAGCGACGGTCGACTCGACCTTTTCCCCGGATTCGAGATGGGACGAGTGCCTTATCTTGTTGCTCTCAGCCTGACCTTCTTCCTGCTCGTCCTCATAAATGGGGGCTTCAAGCTGCAGATCAACACGATGAAGGGGCGGCTGGGCGAGCGCATGCTGCGGCGCCTGCGCTACGAATTGTTCGATCGGGTGTTACGGTTTCCGCTCTCGCACTTCCGCAAGGTGAAGCAGGCGGAAATCGCCACCATGATCAAGGACGAGGTCGAGCCGCTCGGCGGCTTCATCGGCGATGCCTTCGTGCAGCCGGCCTTCCTGGGCGGCCAGGCCCTGACGGCGCTCCTGTTCATCCTGACGCAGAGCGTCTATCTCGGCCTCGTGACCGTCGGCGTCCTCGTCCTTCAGCTGGCGATCATCCCGCCGTTGCGTAAGCCCGTCTTGCGGCTCGGGCGCGAACGCCAACTGACCGCCCGCCAGCTCGCCGGGCGCATCGCCGAATGCGTCGACGGCGCGACGGTCATTCACGTCCACGACACCTCGAACTTCGAGCGTGCGGATATCGTGGGTCGCCTGGGCCGGATCTTCGATATCCGCTTTCGGCTCTATCAGCTGAAGTTCGCGGTGAAGTTCCTGAACAACCTGCTGGCCCAGCTGACGCCCTTCCTCTTCTATCTCGTCGGCGGCTACCTGGCGATCACCGGCAATCTCGACGTCGGCGGGCTCGTCGCGGTGATCGCGGCCTACAAGGACCTGCCCGGACCGATCAAGGAACTGCTGGACTGGTACCAGCAGTTGCAGGACGTCCAGATCAAGTACGAGCAGGTCGTCGAGCAGTTCCAGCCCGATGGCATGGTGCCGCCGGACGCGCAGGACATGGCCGCGGATGCGTCGCAGCCGCTTGCCGGCGATATCGTCGCCGCCAACCTCGTCGTCGTCGACGAAGGCGATCGCAAGCTGTTGGATGGCGTCGCCTTCTCCGTGAAGACGACCGAGCATGTCGCGATCGCCGGCGAGGGCCGCGAGACCTTGGCGCTGGTCCTTGCCGGCCTGGTCAAGCCGAGCAGCGGGTCGCTCGCCGTCGGCGGCCGCGATATCAGCGAATTGCCGGAGGCGATCACCGGCCGCCGAATCTCGTATGTCGCCTCGGATTCCTATCTCTTTCCCACCAGCGTGCGCGAGAACCTAATCTATGGTCTCAAGCATCGGCCGCTGCGCGACGCCGTGCAGGACGACAGCGAACGCCGCAAGCGTCAGTTGGCGGTCGTGGAAGCGAAGCGCGCGGGCAACCCCGCGCTCGATCTCGCTGCCGATTGGGTCGACCATGAGGCGGCGGGCGCCGCTGACGCCCAGGATCTCCCGCGCAGATTGCTGGACGTCATTGCCATCGTCGATCTTGAGGGCGACGTCTATCAATTCGGCCTGCGCGGCACCATCGATCCCACTGTGCGCAAGGATCTGGCGGTCGAAATACTGAAGGCGCGTCGCGCTTTGCATGGGCGGCTGGCTGAACCGGCGCTGGCGACGCTGGTGGAGCCGTTCGATCGTGCCCGTTACAACAAGAACCTGTCGCTGGCCGAAAATCTGTTGTTCGGTACGCCCGTAGGCGATCGACTGAAGCTCAGCCAGATGTCCGGCAACGACTATCTCAAGGCGACGCTCGATCAAGCCGGGATCACCGTACCTCTGCTGTCGATGGGCCGGCGGATTGCCGAGACCATGGTCGAACTGTTCGCCGACCTGCCGCCGGGGCACCCGTTCTTCGAGCAGTTCTCGTTCATCAGCGCCGACGATCTGCCCGAGTTCCGCATGCTGCTGGCGCGCATCGAAAAGACCGATGTGGCCGCCCTCGGCGCCGATGACCGCGCCAAGCTGATCGCGCTGTCGCTCCCTTATGTCGAGGCGCGCCATCGTCTCGACCTCATCGACGAGACGATGGAGCAGCGGCTGCTGGCGGCGCGCCGCGCCTTTGCCGAGCGCTTGCCTTCCGAGTTGGGCGGCGCCGTCGAGTTCTACGACGAGGCGCGCTACAACACCGCTTCGACGCTGCAGGACAACATCCTGTTCGGCCGCCTCGTCTACGGACAAGCGCAGTCCGGCGAGCGCGTCGGCCGCGTCATCGCGGAAGTTCTCGACAGCCTCGGCCTGCGGCGCGCGGTGCTGGAGGTCGGCCTCGATTACCAGGTCGGCATTGCCGGCAAGCGGCTGACTGCGGCCCAGCGGCAGAAGGTCGACCTCGCACGCGCGCTCATCAAGCGGCCCGATATTCTCGTGCTCAGCGAGGCGACGGCCCTGCTCGATGCGGCGGCCCAGACGGCGGTGATGGAGAAGATCCTCGCCGCCCGCCGCGGCCAGAGTGTGATATGGATGCTGCACCGGCCAAGTCTGGCGCGCAGCTTCGATCGGGTCCTGGTGATGCGTGGCGGCCGTATCGTCGAGCAGGGCGTGGCGGCCGATCTTGCTCGTCCGGGCACGGCCCTCCATGAGCTCATGGCGGCGGAATAGCGGCAGGAAGGAGAACGCTCTTGAGCATCCACGAAGACGTCGAACTGCTCCGTCGAATTCCGATGTTCGCGAAAGTCGATCCGGCCAAGCTGAAGCTGCTTGCCTTCACCAGTGAACGCGTCACCTTCGATGCCGGCCAGGAGCTTTTTCATCAAGGCGATTCCGCCGATGCCGCCTACATCGTGGTCGACGGCTCGACCGAGGTGATCGTCGATTCGCCCCGCGGTCCGCTGATCGTCGCCGCGCTCGGCAAGAACGCCTTGATCGGCGAGATCGGCATCCTCTGCGACCTGCCGCGCACGGCCACCATCAAGGCCGTGAGCCGCGTGACGACGCTGAAGATCGCCAAGGACCTGTTCTTCCAGATGGTCATCGATTTCCCCTCCATGGGCGTCGAGGTGATGCGCGAGCTCGCCCATCGGCTGGAGAAGACGACGGCTGACCTTCGCGAGGCCCGCTCGCGTATCGCGCAATAGCGCCCGCATCGTGAGTCGACTAGACAGTTTCATCCGCCGCCTGCAGGCACAGCGGACGTGCCTCGATCAGGCAGCTGATCTCATCCGAGATCTGCCCGGCCCGGTCCTGGAGCTCGGCCTCGGCAACGGCCGCACCTACGATCATCTGCGCGAACGCCTGCCGGAGCGCGATATCTACGTGTGCGAGCGTCAGGTCGCGGCCCATCCGGATTGCATTCCGCCGGCCCGCTTCCTGATCATCGGCGATGTGCGGGAAACGCTGCCGCAGGCGCGGGCGCAGATCGGTGCGACGGTCGCCCTCGTTCATGCCGATCTCGGGTCGGGCGATGCTGAGGCGAACCGGCGCCAGGCCGCGCAGCTCGCGCCGCTCATCGTAGGCCTGTTGCGGCCGGGCGGCATCGTGGTCAGCGATCAGGCGCTGTCGACGCCGCGGCTGCGGCCGCTGGAATTGCCGGCGGGCGTCAAGCCCGGTCGCTACTTCCTCTATCGCGCCGACGAGGGTTGAACACCTGCTTCAAGCGAAATCGACGATGACCGGCACATGGTCCGACGGCTGGTCCCAGCCGCGCACTTCCCGCAGCACGCTGGCTTTCGCCAGCGATCCCGCCAACGCCGGCGTCACCCAGACATGATCGAGGCGGCGGCCGCGATCCGATGCCGCCCAATCCTGTGCGCGGTAGCTCCACCAACTGAAGAGCTTCTGGTCCGGCGGAATGAAATGGCGCACGGCATCGACCCATCGCCGGGTCGCCTGCAGCTTCGCGAAGCGCGCCACTTCGATCGGCGTGTGGCTGACGACGTCGAGCAGTTGCTTGTGCGACCACACGTCGGTCTCGAGCGGCGCGACGTTGAGGTCGCCGACCAGCACGGCCTTGCGCGTGCGCTGGCCGTCGGCCTCGAACCACTGCGTCATCTCGTCGAGGAACTGCAGCTTGTGGGCGAACTTGCTGTTGACCAGGGGATCCGGGATGTCGCCGCCGGCGGGAACGTAGACATTATGCAGCTCGATATTGCCGGGCAGCAGCGTGATCGCATGGCGACAATCCTGGCGATCGCACCACGATTTCGAGGCCATGCCCTTCAGCGGCAGCCGGGACAGGATGGCGACGCCGTTGTACGACTTCATGCCGTGTATGAGTGCGTGCCGATAACCGAGCGCGGCCAATGGAGCGAGTGGAAAGCTCTCATCCACGACCTTCGTTTCCTGCAGACACAGAACGTCCGGCGCAAAAGATGCGATGATCCGCTCGAGCGCGGCGATGCGCAGGCGCACAGAGTTGATGTTCCAGGTGACGAGACGAAGTGCCACGGCGCGCACCATAGGAGAAGCGCGACTCCGGCACCAATGCGGTCCTTGGTTCGCGGCGATGCTTTGAAAGGCGAACGCCCGGTCAGGGGGGGACCGGGCGTTCTTCAGTTCCTCTCGGAGCCTGGCGATGGTAGGGGAGACCACTCCAGGCGATCGTAGCCGTTGCGGTCACGACCACTGTGTACCATTAGAATGGCACTCTCCCCTTGAATTTTCAATTACCCGTCGAAGAAATCAGCAATGCAACCCATGCATACCTTGACGGTCTGGTATGCGCCGGATTCTCACCCCTCAGGCAGCTTGGCCGGCTCGTCGCACCCGCCGGGCCTGGGCCTGGGCGGCGTCGCCGAACGCCCGAAACAGGGCAACCGATGATGGGTTCTCCAGCACCCGATATTCGGGGTGCCATTGGACGGCGAGGGCGAAATTCCGGGAGTTCCTTATTTGTACCGCCTCGATAGTCCCATCCGGCGCGCTGCCTTCGACGATCAGCCCGTCCGCAAGTCGATCGATGCCCTGCCAATGCAGCGAGTTCACCTCGATGTCCGTCGTCCCGAGGATGCGGGCGAAGGTGCCGCCCGCCACCAGTTTGATCGCATGCCGCGCCATGTAGCGCTCATCGTACGAACCTGGCGGCGCCCGATGGTCCATGCGCTCGGGCTGATGGTGGACATGGGTCAGGAGCGTGCCGCCGAGGGCAACATTAAGCTCTTGAAATCCTCGGCAAATACAGAAAATTGGCAGGCCCGCATCGAGGGCGGCACGAATCAGCGGCAAGGTGATGGCGTCACGGGCGGGATCCTGCGGGCTGTCCGGGCGGTCGGGCTGACCGCCATAGTGATGGACGGCAACGTTGGACGGGCTCCCCGTGAACAGCAGCCCGTCCAGCCGTCCGACCAGATCGGGCAGGTCGAAGCGATGGCCGAGCGCCGGGATCAGCAGCGGCAAACCACCCGCAGCGTCCGCGATCGCGGTAATGTATTTCTCGCCGACCGCATGGAACGGCTGGTCGTCCAGGCGGCGGACATCCACGGGAATGCCGATGAGCGGTGCGGACGAATCGAGCTTCATGAGCCCTCGCATGCTGGACGTAGAGGCAATGTGGCACCTGGCCCAACGGCCGACAAGAGGACCGGGCCGGGTGGCTCGTCGACACGGATCCTTGTGGTCGGTCTATTCTGTTAACCATGTCTAGCCTGGTCGAGATTCCTGCCTGGCCCGTTATCGCCAAGGGCAGCATCGTCTTGGTCTGGTTTGCGCTGTTCTTCGTGGCGGAGCGGCTGGCGCCCGCCGTACAGCCCGTGGCGCCGACCGGGCTGCCGCGCCTGGGACGCAACGGCGCGCTCTGGCTGATCAACACTCTCTTGTCGCCGCTCCTCGTGCTTCCGCTGACGGCATGGGCAGTGGCGCACCGACCCTATGTCCGACCGGAATGGTGGTCTGACTGGTCCGGACTTGCGTTCGACGTTCTGCTGTTGGACTTCCTGATCTACTGGTGGCACCGGGCCAATCACGAGTGGCCGCTGCTGTGGCGCTTCCACGAGGTGCATCACCTCGACCGCTTCCTGGATTCGACCAGCGCCATCCGCTTTCACTTCGGCGAAGTGCTGCTGTCGGCCGGCGCCCGTGCCGCGATCGTATTGCTGCTGGGGTTCCCCTTCGCCAGCATCGTTCTGTTCGAATCCCTGCTGTTGTGCGCGACGATCTTCCACCACTCCAACTTGCGGATCCCCGCGGATTTCGAGCGCGCCTTGTCGGCCGTCGTCATCACGCCCGGCATCCACTGGGTGCATCATCACGCCGCCCGCGTCGACACCGACTCGAACTACAGCACGCTCTTCAGCTTTTGGGACCGCATCTTTCGAACGCGCAGTCCGACGCGGCGCACGCCGACCATGACGATCGGCGTCGAAGGCGAAGGCGAACGGGCGCTGGCGGCCTTGCTGGCACGCCCGTTTCGCCGCCGCCGCTAGTTGCTTTTCCCGCCGCCGCCGCCGCGATTGCCGGCGCCGCCGCTGCAGTTGTCCGTTTGTTTGCAGGGACGCGGCGTGCCGAACTTGTCGTTCGGAACGTCGATGCCGACCTGCACGTCCAGGAGGCCCACGCGCACTTCCTTGTTCTGCCCGTCGGTCACGGTCCACTGCGTCAGCTGGAGCGGATTGTCGATGAAGATCAAGGACACCGATCCGGCATCCGGCTCATCGGTCTGATAGAGACTGATCTCCAATCCGCCGGGGCTGCGACTGATTCCGGAGACGGTGACGCCTTCTGTCAATTTGATCGGATAGCGCACGAGGAACCACGCCGAGGACTGCTGCAGCGGCATCTGCTTCAGTTCGTCGAGCTCCTTGTCATAGTAGCTGAGCAGGCCGCCGTCGGCGACCAGCAGGATCGGCACCGGCGGGTCGTACTCGACGCGCAGGCGCCCGGGCTTGCGCAGATAGATGTGGCCGCGCGATATCTTCCCATCGGGCTCGACCTGTTGGAAGCGCGCCTGCATGGTGATG
>JBGPEQ010000007.1:0-20848 GCA_041482855.1 Dongiaceae bacterium
GGATCTAGAATCGGAGAGGATATTCCTGGTCCGAGACGTATTGTTTCCGATTGCGAGAGCGACCGGCAGGGGACCAAACTCCGCCGCAGCATCTTCGGGGGAGACCAACCGTGGCGAAGTCCAGACCCAAGCGAGCCGGGAGCAGACCGCCCAAGGGGCGCGGCGCCGCCAACGTCCACGTGGCGCTGCGCAACGAGATTCTGCATCTCGCGCTGAAGCCGGGCGCCAAGCTCGACGAGATGGGGCTGGTGCGCAAGTTCGGCATCTCCCGCACGCCCGTGCGCGAGGCGCTGATCCGGCTGGCCTCCGAGGGCCTGGTCTTCCTGCTGCCCAACCGCGGGGCCCAGGTGGCGCCACTCGATCTCGTGGACATCGCGCATTATTTCGAGGCGCTCGAGCTACTGCAGTGCGCCGTCAACCACTGGGCCGCGCGGCGCCGCACCGATGAGGATCTGCAAGCGATCCGCCGCCAGCGTGACGCCTTCCGCCAGGCGGTCGGCCGCTACAGCCAGGCCGCCATGATGGAAACCAACCGCGACCTGCACGCGGCGATCGCCAAGGCCGCCCATAATCCGCATGTCGAGGCGCCCTTCGTCGGCCTGCTGAATCACGGCATGCGGCTCAACTGGATCTGCCTCGATCGTTTCAATGCCGGCGACCTCGACAGGCACCTGAAGGGCGCCTGCATCGAGCATGATCGGATCGTGCGCAGCATCGAGAAGGGCGACGCCGCCGCCGCCGAGCGCCTGGGGCGCGAGCACGCCAACACCTTCCGCCAGCGGCTGAAGGACTATCTCAGCGACAGCCTGGCATCGGAGGTCCGGCTCGGCCGATAAATCCGTTATAAATCAAGAAATTGCGCGACAGCCGTCGATCCGCCTCGCCGCCGCCGGCAAATCGCAGTTGCATCCGGCATCCATCGGCGGCTTACTAGGGGCAGTGCGGCGTCGACAGAGAAGCGATGACGCGAACTGCGGACGGCCGCGCCGTCTATCTCACTGCAACGGGCGAATGATCGCCCGACAACAACAGGGACGCATCATGAAGAAACAGTTTTTCGCGACTATCGTGGTCAGCGCCATGCTGGCCCTCGCCGCCGGCAGCGCGTCGGCTGAAATGAAGAAAGTGAAGATCGGCACCGAGGGCGCCTATCCGCCCTTCAACTCGATCGATCCGAGCGGCAAGGTCGTCGGCTTCGATATCGATATCGCCAACGCGCTGTGCAAGGCCGCCAACTTCGAGTGCGAGTTCGTGGTCCAGGATTGGGACGGCATGATACCGGCCCTGCAGGCGAAGAAATTCGATGCCATCATCGCGCAGATGTCGATCACGGATGAGCGCAAGAAGGTGGTCGACTTCACCGAGAAGTATTCCAAGACGCCGGCGAAGTTCATGGCCCCCAAGGGCCAGAAGTTCGACTTCTCGGCCGACGGGCTGGCGGGCAAGGTACTCGGAACGCAGCGCGCGACGATTCACGAGAACTTCATGCGCGACAATTTCCCGAAGAGCGACATCCGCGTCTACGCCACGCAGGATGAGGCCAATGCCGACCTGGCCGCCGGCCGCCTCGACCTCGTGCTGGCCGATTCCGTGGCGCTCAAGGAGGGCTTCCTGAAGACGACGGACGGCGCCTGCTGCGAGCTCGTCGGTCCCCCCTATACCGACCCGAAATGGTTCGGCGATGGCGCCGGCATCGCCATCCGCAAGGGCGAAGCGGACCTCGTCGATGCCTTCAACGCCGCGATCAAGAAGATCCGGGACGACGGCACCTACAAGAAGATCAACGCTCAGTACTTCGATTTCGACGTCTACGGCGAACCCGCCATGTAGGGCTGCGGCCAGGAACAGCCGGGTCCGCCGCCGCCCCTTGCGAGTCCGGGGCGGCGGCGGATCCGCTCTTGCGGCGCGAGCGCCATGGAAGGATTTATCGATCTAAAGGGCTACGGCTGGACGCTGTGGGCCGGCGTCGCGATCACGATCGAGGTGGGCATCTGCGCCGCGATCGTGGCCGTGATCATGGGCCTGCTGGGCGCCTGGGGAAAGCTGTCGAAGTCTCCGGTGGCGCGAACGATCGCCAATACCTACACCGTGATCGTGCGCGGCGTTCCGGAACTGGTGCTGATACTGCTTTGCTACTACGGACTGACCATCCTGCTGCAGCGCGTCCTGAGCCTGATCTCCGGTGAAGATGTCCGGATCGACATCAATCCGTTCAGCGCCGGCGTCATCACCATCGGGATCATCTACGGCGCCTTCGCCACCGAAGTATTCCGCGGCGCGTTCCTGGCGGTGCCCAAGGGCCAGATCGAGGCCGCGCGCGCGATCGGCATGAGTCGAATCCTGATCTTCCGGCGCGTGCTGATGCCGCAGGCATGGCGCTTCGCATTGCCGGGCCTCGGCAACGTCTGGCTGGTGCTGACCAAGGCGACGTCGCTGATGTCGGTCATCCAGCTGTCGGAGTTGTTGCGCAACGCCGATGTGGCGGCGCGCGCGGTGCACATGCCCTTCACGTTCTATTTCCTGGCGTCGCTCTTCTACCTCGGCATCACCATCCTCTCCATGCTCGGGCAGCAGAGGGTCGAGGCCTGGGCCAATCGCGGCGTGCGGAGGGCGTAGGCGCCATGGATACGAGCGTCATCACCAACAACATCGACCGCTTCGTCTCGGGGACCCTGCTCACCCTGCAACTGACGGCCGTCAGCGTCCTGCTCGGATTGTGTCTCGCCCTGCTGCTGGCGTTGGCGCGGATATCGCCGCGCCGGTTCCTGTGGATGCCGGCCTATGCCTATATCTTCTACTTCCGCGGCACGCCGCTGCTGGTCCAGATCTTTCTATTCTACTACGGTATCGGACAGTATTTCGCAGACCATCCCGACATCCGCGCCTATCTGCAGGACCTCGGCCTGTGGACGTACTTGCGCAATCCCTATCCCTTTGCCCTGCTGACGCTTTCGCTCAACACCGCGGCGTACGGGGCCGAGATCATCCGCGGCGGCATTCTGGGCATTCCGCACGGCGAGATAGAGGCGGCGCGCGCCTACGGAATGTCGCGCCTGCTGATGCTGCGGCGTATCATCCTGCCGCGCGCCTTCCGGATCGCGCTGCCGGCCTATACGAACGACGTCGTCTTCACGTTCCAGGCGACGTCGCTCGTCAGCATCATCACGCTCATGGATTTGACCGGAATCGCCCGGGTGCTGATTTCGCGCAGTTTCGCCGCCTTCGAAATCTGGATATTCGTGGGCGCGATCTATTGCGCTATTTCCTATGCCATCCTCTATGGGTTCCAGCTGCTGGAATTCCGCTGGTCCGGCCATCTGCGGGACAGGCCGGGCACGGCCGCCAAACCGGCCGTGGCGACGACCGTCCTGGTCCGCTAGCCCTTGCCGAACGGATAGCCATTGGCGCTGAACGCGGGTAGGCCGCCGAGATCGACGTAGGCAGCTTCGCGCCCGCCGGGCCCGTCCCTGCTCGTCCATAACGGCCCCATGCGGCTGTTCCGCCGTAACCGCCGCAGGCTCACGGCCGACGATGTCGATCGAGCGATAGCTCGGCGGCATCGGCGATCATCACTCACGACCGCGCGCGGCCCACCAGATCCGGATGAACCCTTTGCTTCTCCAGGCATTTTCGATCGCTGCGCGCAATATTGATTCGTCCGTGGGCCCGTTGGCGCAATGAAGAGTCGAAATGGCCGCGACGTCGATTCTATTTCTTGCGCGATCCTGCTGCTTGGGTCGGCCCGTCAGGACCTTGGGCCAAGGGCTGATCCGGGGGCAGGCGCCTCGGCCCGTTCACATGAATGTGTCCAGCGACGGCGAATGCGCGCCAACGGCCGGCGTCCAGTCCTGCGTTCGAGGAGTAAGCAATGCGTAAACCCAAATTTCAAACATCGTTAACCTCGGGCGCGCATATTGACGTTCGTTGAGACAGTTGTGGTTTTTCTGCCGCGACTCAGGTAACCAGATTCTTTGATGCGGTTTCCGAGCATGTTGTGTGATCAGAATCACGGAACTGCTACGCGTGTGACATGTTAATATATCGGCTTGCAGCTAGGCCGATGAAAGAAGCTTTGTCGGATGACGGGGGGGTGCACCATGGCTCAAGGACGCTCCAACGATGTTCCCGCTGCCCGGTTTCACCTGCGGACTGACAGCCGCCGCTAGGCGCATCCCACGCCGGACGCGGCGCGCGACGCGCCTGTCCCCGCCGTTCGCGCGGGCGCACTGCGTTCCGCCACAGCGGCGCCTCAATCTCAACACAAAATGGTGGGGGGAGAACGGACCCAGCAAAGGACTCCGCGCGCGCGGAATCACTTGCATCCGGTTCCCCACCTCAATCGCTATATCCTCAGGTGTGCAATGAACTATCAGCCGGACGTGTTCGATCTCTACAGCAGCGCTTTTGAAGGTCGCAGGCAGACCGAGCTGTCGCTGCGCGAGTATCTCACGCTCTGCCGGGACGAGCCGACGACGTTCGCCACGGCTGCCGAGCGCATGGTCGCCGCCATCGGCGAGCCGGACGTGATCGACACCGCCCAGGATGCCCGCCTGGGCCGCATCTTCATGAACCGCTCGATCAAACGCTACCCGGCATTCGCCGACTTCTTCGGCATGGAAGAGACCATCGAGCGCATCGTCGGCTTCTTCAAACACGCCGCGCAAGGGCTCGAGGAGCGCAAGCAGATCCTCTACCTGCTCGGCCCGGTCGGCGGCGGCAAGTCCTCGCTCGCCGAGCGCCTGAAGACGCTGATGGAGAAGCTGCCGATCTACGTGCTGAAGGCCGGCGACCAGGTCAGCCCGGTGTTCGAATCGCCGCTCGGCCTGTTCGATGCCGAGCGCATGGGCCCGGTGCTGCAGGAGAAGTACAACATCCCCCGCCGGCACCTCACCGGCCTGATCTCGCCCTGGGCGGTCAAGCGGATCGCGGAGTTCGACGGCGACATCTCCAAGTTCACCGTCGTCAAGCTCTATCCTTCCAAGCTCAAGCAGATCGGCGTCGCCAAGGCCGAGCCCGGCGACGACAACAACCAGGACATCTCCACCCTCGTCGGCAAGGTCGACATCCGCAAGCTCGAGTTCTTCAGCCAGAACGACCCGGACGCCTATTCCTACAGCGGCGGCCTCAACCTGACGACCCAGGGCCTGCTGGAATTCGTCGAGATGTTCAAGGCGCCGATCAAGATGCTGCACCCGCTGCTTACGGCGACCCAGGAGAGCAACTACGTCGGCACCGAGAGCGTGGGCGCCATCCCCTACCAGGGCATCGTGCTCGCCCATTCCAACGAGGCCGAGTGGCAGACCTTCAAGAACAACAAGAACAACGAGGCCTTCATCGACCGCGTCTGCGTCGTGAAGGTGCCTTATTGCCTGCGCGCCAGCGAGGAAAGCGAGATCTACAAGAAGCTGCTGCAGTCGAGCGATCTCGCGATGGCGCCGTGCGCGCCGTCGACGCTGGACATGCTGTCGCAGTTCTGCGTCCTGTCGCGCCTGAAGGAGCACGAGAACTCGAACTTGTTCTCGAAGATGCGGGTCTACAACGGCGAGAACCTGAAGGACGTCGACCCCAAGGCCAAGTCCATGCAGGAATACCGCGACGTTGCCGGCGTCGACGAGGGCATGACCGGCGTCTCCACCCGGTTCGCCTTCAAGGTGCTGTCGGAGACGTTCAATTTCGACAACGAGGAAGTGGCCGCCGATCCCGTGCACCTCATGTACATACTCGAGCAGTCGATCCGCCGCTCGCAATTCCCGGAGACCGCCGAGAAGCAATACATCGATTTCATCAAGAGCGAACTGGCGTCGCGCTATGCCGAGTTCATCGGCAACGAGATCCAGAAGTCGTATCTCGAGAGCTACGGCGACTACGGCCAGAACCTGTTCGATCGCTACGTGGCCTATGCCGACGCCTGGGTCGAGGACCAGGACTTCAAGGATCCCGACACCGGCCAGCTGTTCGACCGCAAGATGCTGGACCAGGAGCTGTCCAAGATCGAGAAGCCGGCCGGCATCGCCAATCCGAAGGACTTCCGCAACGAAGTCGTGAAATTCGCCCTCCGCGCGCGGGCCGCCAACAAGGGCAAGAACCCGGCCTGGACCTCCTACGAGAAGCTCCGCGAGGTCATCGAGAAGCGCATGTTCTCCCAGGTCGAGGACCTGTTGCCGGTCATCAGCTTCGCCACCAAGAGCGACAAGGACACCGAGAAGAAGCACACCGAGTTCGTCGCCCGCATGGTCAGCCGCGGCTACACGGCGCGGCAGACGCGGCGCCTGGTCGAATGGTACATGCGCGTGAACAAGGCGGGATGAGGCCTCCGGTAAGGCCACGGGCATGAACATCGTCGATCGCCGGCTCAATCCGAAGGGTAAGAGCCATACCAACCGGCAGCGCTTCATCCGGTTGGCCCGGGATACGCTCAAGGAGGCCGTCGCACGCTCGATCAAGGAGCGTTCGCTCGGGGATGTCGACACCAAGGAGGTGGTGAACATCCCGAAGAAGCGTATCCAGGAACCGCGCTTTCATCACTCCGCCCGCGGTGGCAACCGCGAGCATGTCCTGCCCGGCAACAAGGAGTTCGTGCAGGGCGATACCCTGCCGAAGCCGGAAGCCGGCGGCGGCGATAGCGGCGGCAGCGAGGGCAGCCCCGATGGCGAGGGCCAGGACAACTTCCAGTTCGTCCTCAGCCGCGACGAGTATCTCGATATCCTGTTCGACGAGCTCGAGCTTCCGGACCTCGCCAAGACCCATCTAAAGGACGCGACGGCGCTGCGGACCACGCGCGCCGGCTACAGTCACAGCGGTTCGCCCTCCAATCTCAATCTCGTCCGCACCATGCGCAACAGCCTGGCGCGCCGCATCGCGCTGCACCGGCCGAAGGCGCCCGAGATCGAAGCACTCGAAGCCGAAATCGCGGCGGCCGAGGACGAGGTCCACCGCGACCTGCTGAAGGCGCGCCTCGAAAAGCTCACCCGCCGCACCAGATACATCGCCTACATCGATCCGGTCGATCTCCGCTACAACCGCTTCGAGCCGACGCCCAAGCCCAACGCCCAGGCCGTCATGTTCTGCCTGATGGACGTCTCCGGCTCGATGAGCGAGTCGATGAAGGAGCTCGCCAAACGGTTCTTCCTGCTCCTCCACCTCTTCCTGTCGCGCAAATACGAGAAGGTCGAAATCGTCTTCATCCGCCACACCTCCCAGGCCAAGGAGGTGGACGAGGAGACCTTCTTCCGCAGCCAGGAGACCGGCGGCACCGTGGTCTCGACCGCGCTCGCGGAGATGCAGCGCATCGTCGCCGAGCGCTACCCGCTCGACGACTGGAACATCTACGCCGCCCAGGCCTCCGATGGCGACAACTATTCGGGCGACAGCGAGACCTGCACTCGCCTGCTGCGCGACGAGCTCCTGCCGCTCTGCCAGTACTTTGCCTATGTCGAGGTGGTCGACGAGCGCGAGGCCGGGATGTTCCGGTCGGAAGCGAACGCGAGCGCCCTCTGGCGCGACTACAAGTCCGTGGCCGACGGCCACGCGAATTTCGCGATGCGGCGGGTCTTCTCCAAGGCCGACATCTTCCCGGTCTTCCACCAGCTGTTCGCCAAGACGCGCAAGGCGGCCTGAGGTGCGGATACCCGCCGCCGCCGGTCAGCGCCCCGCGAACCGTCTGCTCTATGAGAGCGGCGAGTGGAATTTCGACACCCTCAAGCGCACCTACGATGCCATCGAGGCGATCGCCATCGGCGAGCTCGGCCTCGATCCCTATCCCAACCAGATCGAGATGATCAGCGCCGAGCAAATGCTGGATGCCTATTCGTCCATCGGCATGCCCGTCTTCTACAGCCACTGGTCGTTCGGCAAGCGCTTCGTGCGCGACGAGAAGCTCTACCGCAAGGGCTACACCGGTCTTGCCTACGAGATCGTGATCAACTCCAACCCCTGCATCTCGTACATCATGGAAGAGAACACCATGACGATGCAGGCGCTGGTCATGGCGCACGCCGCCTTCGGCCACAACCACTTCTTCAAGAATAACTATCTCTTCAAGGAGGGGACCGACGCCGAGGGCATCCTCGACTATCTCGGCTTCGCCAAGGCCTACGTTTCGCGGTGCGAGGAGCAGCACGGCATCGCCGCCGTCGAGCGCGTGCTCGATGCCGCGCATGCGCTCATGGACCAGGGCGTCAACCGCTACGGCCGGCGCCCGCGCCCGAGCCTGGCCGAGGAGAAGAAGCGCGCCGAGGCCCGCCGCGCGCACCACCAGAGCACCTTCAACGATTTGTGGCGCACTGTCCCGACCAAGGCCAAGCCTGCGGCGGCCGCGGAAGAGACCGATTCCGCCCGCCACCGGCTCGGCCTGCCTGAAGAGAACCTGCTCTACTTCATCGAGAAGTTTTCGCCCCGCCTGCAGGACTGGGAGTGCGAGCTCGTGCGCATCGTGCGCCTTGTCGCCCAGTACTTCTACCCGCAGAAGCAGACCAAGGTCATGAACGAAGGCTGCGCCACCTACGTTCACTACCGCATCATGAACCGGCTCTACGACCTCGGCCGCATCGGCGAGGGCGCCATGCTCGAATTCCTCGCCAGCCACTCCAACGTCGTGATGCAGCCGGATTTCGACGACCCCCGTTTCTCCGGCCTCAACCCCTACGCGCTCGGCTTCGAGATGATGCGCGACATCGAGCGCGTCGTCACCGATCCGACCGACGAGGATCGCGCCTACCTTCCGCAGATCGCCGGCAATGGCGACGTCATGGGCACGCTGAAGACCGCCTGGGCGGAATTCCGCGACGATTCCTTCATCGCGCAGTATCTGAGCCCGCGCCTGATCCGCAAGCTGCGCCTCTTCAAGCTCGCCGACCGGTCCGAAGATCCGCACTATCGGGTCGACGCCATCCATGACGAGCGTGGCTACGATCGGGTGCGTCGGTCTCTTGCGCGCCAGTATGATCCCGGCCACCGCGACCCGAACCTCCAGGTCACCGGCGTCGATCTCAAGGGCAACCGCCGGCTCGACCTCACCCACCGCCTGAACAACGACGTGCCGCTGACCGAGCAGGATGCCCTGGCGGTGCTCGGCTACATCGCGGATCTCTGGGGCTACGAGGTGCTCCTCCACGGCCTCGACAACGACGGGACGGAACGCTACCGCCACGAGGCATCCCCGCCGGCGTAGTTCGTGAGGCGCCCTCGGCCGCAATGGCCGATGCGGCGCAGACGGTCAGACCGAATCTGCAATCTCGGCTTTGCAGCAGGCGGGCAGTTCAAGATAGGCTGTGATCGGCTAAGAACCGGCTTGGTGCCATCGGATCCGGCATGCGCATGCCGCGCCCCCGTCGACGGCTGAGAAGCTACGCGACTGCATTCCTCCTGGGCGTCGCGGTCCTGCTGGTCGCGGGTTGGTCGGCGTTGCCCGTTCTCGTCGAGCACCGCCTGCTCGAAGAATTGAGAGCGGCGGGGATTGAGGTCGCAAGCCTGCAGGTTGCGGCCGTGGGCCTGCACGAGACGCGGATCAGGGACGTCCGCCTGGGCGCGAACAGTGAGGTCACGGCGGCCGAGGTCGTCGCGTCTTACGATTTCGACCACTTTCTGCGAGCGCAACCCGAGCGACTCGCCATTCGCGATCTGCACATCTCCGCCCGGCTCGACTCTCATGGGCTCTCGTTTGGCAGTTTGACTCCGGCGAGTCGAAATGGCGGAGGCGGGATGCCCGACGGAACGCTGCTGAGGGCGGTGCCGGGGGTCGCAATCGACGGCGGGCGGATGGAGATCGCCACGCCGATCGGGCCGCTCGCGTTGCAGTTCGAGGGGACCGTGAGTCCGAAGTCCACCGGCGACGTAGAGGCGGTAATCTATCTGCGGGCGCAGTCGGCCCACGGCCATTTCGGCGGCGCGCTCACGCTCGCGGCGACAGACGGCGGCATCGACGCCGATCTCGCCATTGCGGAGGGAACGGCAGCGATCGGCCCGACTCTGTCGACTGCCTTTGCGGGCAGGGCGAAGGTGACATGGGCGGAAATGCGCGCTCCGCAGGTGTCCGCCGCCCTCGAACTGAAGGAGACCAGCGTCGCGGGGACCGCCTTTCCCGCGGGGTCGCTCGCGATCGAGATGGCGGACAATCAATGGACGGCGCAACTGGCGCTCGCGCAGCGTGATGGAAGCTCCGATCTCCAGACCAAGCTTGTCGTCAGCGAACCCTACGGAAATCCCCGTCTCAGCGTCGCTGGCAACCTGACCGCCGCCGCGGGAGCATGGCTGTGGCCGCTCCTGGGCCTGCCGCAGCCGCAGCGGGGCAGCGCTCGGATTGCGCTCCGGCTCGACGGGCCGCTCCCTGACGGGGGCTTGCTCGATCGCTCGATCGCCACGCCGGCAGACGTGATCGACCTGCTCGCCGATGGCGATGTCGACGGTCGCGCAGAGATCACGGTCGACGATTTCGCGCTCCCGGACCTCGCGACCGTCGATTCGGCAACGGGCCGCCTGGATATCCACGCATCCGGCGGAACTCTATCGATTGCGCAGAACTCCGAACTGCGCGCGTCTGGAACAGTCGCCCCTGCGCGTCTTGAGGGCCTCGATCTTGCGCCCGATCTGTCGGCCTTGCTGGGCGGTCCGCTGAACGCGAGCGTGGCGCTGCCCCAACCGCTTCGTTTCGTCTCCAGCAATGGAAAGACGACGGCCGTCGGCGAGGTCAGGGTGAACCTTGGCTTCGCCTCTGGCGCGACCCTCGATCTGCACACCAAGGGTCAGGCCGTACTTTCCAGCGACCTCGCGATCAGCGAGTTTACGGCCGCCGATGGCCTGGCGACCATTAGTGGACTATCGCTCCCCTTCGCCAGATCGGCTCGTTTCGAGATCGGCGGCTCGATCGCGGGCAAACCGGACCGGTTCGACGGTCGCTTGCACGCCATGGGCGCGATCTCCGACCTGACCATGGCGGGCCTGAACGCGGCGAGCGTCGATGTCAATCTCGAAGCGGCGATCACCGACACCGGCGACCGGATTGCGGTCCGCCTCGTCGATGACGGCATTGCGGTCGCCCGACAGGTTTCGGGAACGGCCCTTGCCGGCAGGATAGAGGAAGTTGCCATCCCGCTCGTCCAGGGCGAGGAGCCGCTGATCGCGTTCGACTTGAGCGATCGTGCCGCGCTACGTGCCGCCTACGATCTGCGGCTCGGCGCCATCAAGGCGAACGCGCCGCTGCTCCTGGGGGGCCCGAAGCCGCTGCCCATCGCCCTGGCTCTGCCGGGCCTGCGATGGACGGGACACTGGAGCGTCGTGGACGGCCTCGAAGGGACGATCCAGCTGGCCGACGGCTCGCTCGCGTTTCCCAGCCTCAATGCAAGGGCGAACGGGGTGCGCGCCGCCGTGGCGATCGCAGGGGGCAAGTGGTCCGCCGATCTCGGTGTTGCCGGTATCGTGCACTCTGCAAAGCAGCCGCTGATCATTCCGCTCAGCCTGACCGGCAGGGTCGACGCGATCGGCGATCGCCTCTCGTTCGTCGGCACCCTCAGCGACAGCGCCAAGCGCCTGAGATCGACCATCGAACTCGAGCACTCGTTTGCCGCGAACAAGGGCCGGGCGACGCTGAAGATGTCGCCGCTGGTCTTCGGGCGCGGCGGTTTGCAGCCGCGCGATCTGGTGCCGGCGATCGGTCTGCAGGTGGAAGAGGTGACCGGCAGCGCCGCCATCGGCGGCGCGATTGCCTGGAGCGGCGGCAAGGTCACGTCCGACCTCAAGCTGCTCCTGCAGGATCTTTCGTTCAAATTGCCGCAGGCCGATTTCGTCCGCGTCAACAGCGTCGTGAATATCGACAGCCTCGTGCCGTTCACCACACCGTCGGCCCAGCTGCTGGCGGCGGGCATGGTGGATGTCGGCCTGCCGCTCAGCGATCTGGTCGCTGCCTTCCGCATCGAGCCCGGCCTGCAGCTCGTGATCGAGAATGCGCGGCTGTTGCTGACCGGCGGCGAGGTCACCATGCCGACCGTCGTCATCGATCTCACGGATCCGCGCGCAGAACTGGCCCTGAACGTCAAGGACGTCGATCTCGGTCGTCTGCTGCAACTGGCGCAAATCGAAGGACTGGCCGGCACCGGCAGCCTGAGCGGCCGCATACCCGTCAGCATCGCCGGCGACGCCGTTGTCATCCACAACGCCGCCCTCGCGGCGACGGCCCCGGGATCGCTGCGTTACGCGCCGGCGACGACGCCTTCCGCGCTGGTCGGCGGGGGAGAAAGCCTGGATATGGCGCTGCAGGCGCTCAGCAACTTTCAGTACACGGATCTGACGCTGACGGTGAACCGCGAATCCGGCGGCGATACGGTCGCACTGATGCACGTCAAGGGCCGCAATCCGAACTTCTATGGCGGCTACCCCGTGGAGCTCAATCTCAATATCTCCGGCAAGCTCGATCAGATCCTGGATCGAAGCCTCGCCGGCTATCGGATTCCCGAGAGCATCCGCAAGAGCCTGGGAGATTTCGCGCAGTAACCGGTACGAGACGCGTCGATCGGGCCGCTTGCCGGGTCCGTCGGACTACGAGACCGCTTTACGCGGCCCTAACGATCGGTTCATGCTCGGTTCAGACGGCATGGCGCAGCATGGGGGAATTGTCGGTGCAACTGACATTGGAACCTGCGGACAGCAGAAGGATTAATGCGGTGGTGCTCCATTCCCGGCCCGGTACCCTGCGAGCGACGGTGGTCCTCGCGATCATGGCGGTGGCGCTGGTCGCCTGCCAGCCGACGGTGAAGGTGGAGGCGCCGGACAAGCCGATCGTCATCAATCTCAACATCAGGATCGAGCAGGAGGTCCGCGTGAAGGTCGACAGGGAGGTCGAAGACCTCCTGAGGAAGCAGCCGAACCTGTTCTGAAGGATCAATCCCATCATGGCACATCTTTTGCGCATCCGCTGGAAGCAGATCTTTGCCGCCGGCAGCGTGGCCGTTGCGATACTCCTGGGCGTGACGGGGGACTCCTGGGCAAGCCCGCTCGACGATGCCAAGGCGGCTGGCCTCATCGGCGAGCGGCCCGACGGCTACGTGGCCGCCGTGCCGCCGAACCCGCCGCCGGACATCGCGGCCCTCGTGAAGGAGATCAATGCCAAGCGCCGCGGCGCCTACGAGGACATCGCGGCGAAACAGAACGTGCCGGTCGATCAGGTCGGCGCAGTTACGGCGGAAAAGATCAAGCGACAGGCCCCGGCCGGAGAGTATTTCTTGAACGCGGACGGCAGCTGGACGCAAAAATGATCGGTGCCTGAAGCCCATACATCGTGCCATCCGGCCCTTATTGCCTTTGTCGGCAGAACGGAGGGCCAATGAAACCTCCGGAGAAACCGCAGCGGCCGAAGCCGCAGAGGCAGGCCGCCAAGCCACCGGCGCGCGGCAACCCGCGGCTCACCGAGCAGACCCGCAAGGTGCTCGGAAAGCACTACGCCAACAAATACGGCGTCAAGTAGATCGACGGGATCAGTGCCCGCCGCCGAGCGCCCAGCGGCCCACCAGCGCGCGCTCTTCCGGCGTCATCTCCGTGCGGTTGGCGAGCGGCATCGCCTGGGTCTCGACCGCCACCCGCAGGATCTGATCGGCATAGCGCTCGATCTCTTCGGGCGTGTCGAAGGCGATGCCCTTCGGCGGTCCCTTGAAACTGCCATCGGACGGCGTCGCCGAGTGGCAGGCGACGCAGCGATTCTGGATGACCGTCACCACCTCGGCCAATTGCACGGGCTCCCCGCCGGCCGCCGCGCTCGTATTCCTGTTCGCCAGGTCCATGCTGACGATGACGAGCGAGATCGCGATACCCGCGGCATAAACGAGCAACCAGTCGATCCAGTTGCCGCTGCGGCCGGCATCCTTGAGGTTGTAGAAGTGCCGCACCAGCCCGGCGCCGACGATGATCGCGGCCGCGAACTCCCAGGCATAGGGCTGCTGGAACAGCATCGGGTAGTGGCCGCTGATCATCGTCAGCACGACCGGCAGGGTCAGGTAGTTGTTGTGCAGCGAGCGCTGCTTCGCCTGCTCGCCGAGCGCCGGGTCCGGCGTCCGCCCGGCGATGAGATCGGCGACCGCCACTTTCTGATTGGGAATGATCACGAAGAAAACGTTTGCCGACATGATCGTGCCGAGCAGGGCGCCGATATGAAGGAAGGCGGCGCGGCCGCTGAACACCTGGGTGAAGAAGAAGGCGAAGACGACCGCCAGCAGGAACACGGCCAGCCCCAGCCAGCGCATACGCTTGCCGAGCGGCGACTTGCAGAGACGGTCATAGACGAACCAGCCGACGACGAGAGCGCCGATGCTCAATGGAATTGCCTGCACCGGAGTCAGGTCCAGCACTCGGGGATCGATCAGGAAGGTGCGGGCCTGGAAGTAGTAGACCAGGCACAGCAGCAGAAAGCCGGACACCCAGGTGTAGTAGGCCTCGTACTTGAACCAGTGCAGTTCCCTCGGCAGGGCTTCAGGCGCCACCAGGTATTTCTGGGCGCGGTAGAAGCCGCCGCCATGCACCATCCAGGATTCGCCGGCGACGCCTTGGGGCGCGTTCGCGCCGGCGCGCAGGCTCATGTCGAGCCAGACGAAGAAGAACGAGGTGCCGATCCAGCCGATGCCCAGCATCACATGCGCCCAGCGGACGAAGAGGCTCAGCCAGTCGAGGAGGATCGGGTCCATGGATGACTCTCAGGAAGGTGGGGAGGCCAACGAATCGAACGCCGCCAGCGCGGCCGACTTCTCGGCCACCGGCATGAATGAGGCGGCAAAGCCGTTGCGCGCGATGGCCCGCAACTCGATCTCGCTGAGATCGAGCGCCAACTGGACCGCGCGGAAGTTCTCATTCATGTAGCCGCCGAAATAGGCGGGATCGTCGGAGTTCAACGTCACGAAGAGGCCGCTGTCGAGCATGCGCCGCAGCGGATGCTGGCGGAGATCGCTGACGACGCAGAGGCGCAGATTGGAGAGCGGGCAGACCGTCAGCGCGATACGATCGCGGGCGAGGCGGGCCACGAGGGCGGCGTCCTCCAGCGAACGATTGCCGTGATCGATGCGGTCGACGCCGAGAACGTCGAGCGCCTCCCAGACATATTGCGGCGGCCCTTCTTCGCCGGCATGGGCGGCCAGCATGAACCCTTCTTGCCGCGCGCGCCGAAAGACATTCTTGAACTTGCTGGGGGGATGGCCGATCTCGGAGGAATCGAGCCCGATACCGATGATCCCGTCCTTGTAGGGGAGCGCCTCGTCGAGTGTCCGCTCGGCGTCGGCCTCGTCGAGATGGCGCAGGAAGCACATGATCAGCCGGGCCTGAACGCCAAGCTCGCTCTTTGCCTTGGCGAGCGCCCGCAGCAGGCCGTCGATGACGACGGAAAGCGCAATGCCGCGTGCCGTATGGCCCTGCGGATCGAAGAACATCTCGACGTAGCGAACGTTCTGCCCGTGCACACGCGCCAGATAGGCCCAGGCCAGGTCGTAGAAATCCTGCTCCGTCCGAAGGACCGACATGCCCTGATAATAGAGATCGAGGAAGTCCTGCAGCTGGGTGAAGCTATAGGCGCGCCGCAGGGCATCGACTGAACTGTAGGCGAGCCGAACGCCGTTGCGCCGCGCCAGCGCAAGCATCAGCTCCGGTTCCAGGCTCCCCTCGATATGAATGTGGAGTTCGGCCTTCGGCAACTCGTCGACGAACGCTGCGCCATTCGTCACGCGCATCCTCCTCGATGCGAAAAACGGCGCAGGGGCAATCCTTGTGCGCCGGATCGCCCCCGCGGCGGTACGCTTCTCCCTTCGCTTATGACGGCAGCTTGCCTTCGACGCCCTCGGCCAGCCAGTTCATGCCGGCGATGTCGCCGTCGCCAAGCGCCTGGCCGTCCTGCACTTTGAGGTTGCCGTCCTGGTCCTTGATCGGACCCTTGAAAACAACGATCTGGCCGCTCTTGATGCCGTCTTCCGCTGCCTGCGCCGCCGCCTTCACATCGTCAGGCATGTTGGCGTAGGCCGCCATCTTCAGCATCTCGCTCTTGAGCCCGCCCCAGACGTCCCCGCTCTTCCAGGTGCCGTCGATCGCCGCCTTCACGCGCTCGACGTAGTAGGGCGCCCAGTTGTCGATGGACGAGGTGAGCTGGGCCTTGGGAGCGAGGGTGATCATGTCGCTCGCCTGGCCGAAGCCGTGGACCCCGCGCTCCTCGGCGACCTGCAGCGGCGCGCCCGAATCCGTATGCTGCGCGATGATGTCGGCGCCCTGGTCGATGAGCGCCTTGGTCGCGTCGCTCTCCTTGCCCGGATCGTACCAGCCGTTGATCCAGACGATCTTGATCTTGCCGTCCGGACGCACCGACCGCATGCCCTGCGCGACCGCGTTCATGCCCATGACGACTTCCGGGATCGGCACGGAGCCGATATAGCCGACGACGCCCGACTGGGACATCTTGCCCGCGATCACGCCCTGTATATAGCGGCCCTCATAGAAGCGGATGTTGTAGGTGCTGACGTTGTCGGCCCGCTTGTAGCCGGTGGCATGCTCGAACTTCACATTCGGGAAGTCCTTCGCCACCTTGAGGGTCGGGTTCATGAAGCCGAAGGAGGTCGTGAAGATGATGCCATGGCCGGCCGACGCCAGCTCGCGGATCACGCGCTCGGCGTCCGGCCCTTCCTTGACGCTTTCGACATAGGTGGTCTTCACCTTGTCGCCCAGGGCCTCTTCCACCGCCTTGCGGCCGTTGTCATGCTGGTGGCTCCAGCCGAAATCGGCCACCGGGCCGACATAAATGTAGCCGGCCTTGAAGGGATCGGCGGCGCGGACGATGCGCGGGCTCCCGATCGTGGCCGCCACGGCTGCCGTGCCGCCCAGCATTTTGGTGAATGTTCTTCTGCTCTTGAGCATGCGTTGCCTCCTCGTTGCTATCGGGAAACCTATCCCTTGCGCCTAGTCTCCATCGGAATCCGATGGCTCGCCACAGGAATCATCAGCCGGCGGCATAGAACGGTTTGCCGAGGCTGGCGGGCGCGTTGAGCCGGATGCGCGTGCGGTCGCGCGAGATCAGCACCAGCACGACGATGGTGGCGAGATAGGGCAGCATGGTCAGGAACTGGGACGGGATGCGCACACCCTGCCCCTGCAGGAAGAGCTGGAGCAGCGAGACGCCGCCGAAGAGATAGGCGCCCAGCAGCAGTCGCGATGGCCGCCACGTGGCGAAAACCACGAGCGCGAGCGCAATCCAGCCGCGCCCCGCCGTCATGTTCTCCGCCCATTGCGGCGTGTAGGCCAGCGACATGTAGGCGCCCGCCAGCCCGCACATGGCGCCGCCGAAGGCGACGGCGGCGTAGCGGATGGCGATCACCGGGTAGCCGATGGCGTGCGCGGCGTCATGCGAGTCGCCGATCGAGCGCAAGACCAGCCCGGCATGGGTCCGATACAGGAACCAGCTCACGCCGGCCAGCAGCGCGAACGAGCCGTAGACCAGGATATCCTGATGGAACAGGATCGGGCCGACCACCGGCAGGTCGGACAGACCGGCGATGTCGAGCTTCGGCAGCGGCGCCAGCGCGATGCCGACATAGCCGGCCCCCATCAGGGCGCTGAACCCGACGCCGAAGATGGTGAGGGCCAGCCCGGTCGCCACCTGGTTGGCGAGGAACGTCAGGGTCAGCACGCCGAAGATCAGCGCCAGCAGCGCGCCTGCCGCGGCGCCCGCGGCGATGCCGACCAATCCGCTGCCGGTGGCGACGCTGGCGGCAAAGCCGACGACGGCGCCGGCCAGCATCATGCCCTCGACCCCCAGGTTGAGAACGCCGGACTTCTCCGTCACCAATTCTCCCGTCGCCGCCAGAAGGAGCGGGGTCGACGCGCTGATGACCGACAGCACAAGCGGAACCCAGTCGAACCCGGCGCTCATGGTCCCGCCGCCGCAGCCTTGGCCGCCGGCGCGCGCTGCCCGATGCGGACGCGATACAGGATCAGCAGATCGCAGGCGAGCAGATAGAACAGGAGAATGCCCTGAAAGATGCCGGTGACGGCATTGGGCATGCCGAGATCGATCTGCGCCTTCTCGCCGCCCAGATAGGTCAGCGCCAGCAACAATCCGCCGAACAGAACGCCCACTGGATGCAGACGGCCGAGAAAGGCGACGATGATGGCGGTGAAGCCGTAGCCGGGCGAGATCGATGGCGTCAGCTGCCCGACCGGTCCGGCCACTTCGAACAGGCCCGCCAGTCCCGCGAGCGCGCCGCCGAGCAGGAGCGAGAACCAGATGAGGCGCGGCTCGCTGAAGCCGGCGTAGCGCGCGGCCCGCGGCGCCTGCCCCACGACTTTCAATTGGAAGCCGATCAATGACTTCGCCAGCACGAGCCAGCCGAGGGCGACGACGATCAGCGCGAACACCACGCCCAGATGAAGGCGCGTGCCCGGGACCAGGTTGGGCGACGTGGCGTACTCGTCAAACAGCCGCGATTGCGGAAATCCATAGCCCTCGGGATCGCGCCAAGGCCCAGTCACCAGATAGATCAGCAGCTGCTGCGCCACATAGGTCAGCATCAGGCTGGTGAGGATCTCGTTGGCATTGAAGCGCGTGCGCAGGAACGCCGGGATCGCCGCCCAGGCCATGCCGCCGAGCACGCCGCCGATCATCATGGCCGGAAAGGTGAGCACGTTCTCATCGCCGTAGAGCGCCAGTCCGATGCCGCCGCCGGCGATGGCGCCGATGGTATATTGGCCCTCGGCGCCGATGTTCCAGACATTGGCGCGAAAGCCGAGCGAGAGGCCGACCGCGATCAGCACCAGCGGCGCCGCCTTGACGAGCAGTTCCGGCCGGCCCGTCGCGCTGGCCAGCGGCGAGATGAAGAACGTGTAGAGCGACACGAGCGGGTCTTTGCCGAGCATCGCAAAGATAACCGCCGTGGTGATCAAGGTGAGGACGAGCGCGAGGAGCGGCGAGCCATAGGCCCACCGCAGCGAGCGGCCGCCGCGCGGCTCAAGCCGGATTAGCATGGCTCGGCCCCTTGCGGGCTTCGGGATGCGCGCCGCCCATCAGCAGACCGATCTCCTCGACGGTGACATCGCGGATCGGCCGCGCGTCCGAAAGGGTGCCCTGATAGATCACGGCAATGCGAACGCAGATCGAGAATATTTCATCCAGATCCTGCGAGACGATCAGCACGGCCGTGCCGGCATCGGCCAGATCGAGCAGGGCCTGGTAGATGGCGGCGGCGGCGCCCGCGTCCACGCCCCAGGTCGGTTGCGAGATCACCAGCACGCCCGGCGCCTGCAGGATCTCCCGGCCGACGATGAACTTTTGGAGATTGCCACCCGAGAGGCTGCGCGCCTCCGCGGCGGGGCCTGTGGTCCGGACGTCGAACGACTGAATGACCCGTCCGGCAAACGCCGCCGTCTGGCCCGCGGCGATCAATCCCGTGCGCACCAGCCGGAGGCGTCGGAACGCGCCGAGGAACGCGTTCTCTGCCAGCGTCATGGCGGGCACCGCGCCATGACCATTGCGCTCCTCCGGGACGAAGGTCGCGCCGCTGATCCGTCGCGCGCCCGGCCCCAACAGGCCGACCGGCCTGCCGTCGATCAGGATCGCGTCGGCGCGTTCGGCCAGCGTCTCGCCGGACAGCGCCGCCGTCAATTCGGTCTGGCCATTGCCGGCGACTCCCCCGATGCCCAGGATCTCGCCGCCGGCCACGCTCAGGCTGATGTCCTTGAGATCGGTCCCGAACTGCTGGTCCGATCGCAGGCTCAGGCCCTGCACCACCAGCCGCGCGCCCTTGCCGTCGGCGCCGGTCGTGCGATGCGAGGGCGACTTGAGCTCGTTGCCGATCATGAGCTCGGCGAGCCGGCGCGCCGTCTCCTGCCGCGGATCGCACTCGGCGACGACGCGCCCGAGTCGCATGATCGTGGCGCGCTCGCACAACGCCCGAATCTCCTCCAGCTTGTGGGAAATGTAGAGGATCGCGCGCCCTTCCTGCGACAGCCGCCGTAAGGTCTGGAAGAGTCGCTCCACCTCCTGGGGCGTCAGCACCGAGGTCGGCTCGTCCATGATCAGAAGCCGCGGGTTCTGCAGCAGGCAGCGCACGATCTCGATGCGCTGGCGCTCGCCGACCGAGAGATCATGCACGGCCCGGTCGGGATCGAGCGGCAAGCCGTAACTCTGGGAGACCTCGACGATGCGTTTTTTCAGGTCCCTGCGCTGGGCCGGATCGTTGATGCCCAGCGCGATGTTTTCGGCCACGGTCAGCGCCTCGAACAGCGAGAAGTGCTGGAAGACCATGCCGATGCCGAGCTTGCGGGCGAAGGCCGGGTTGGCGATGTGGACGAGTTCGCCGCGCCAGCGTATCTCGCCCTGATCGGGCCGCAGCACACCATAGATGATCTTGACCAGCGTGCTCTTGCCGGCGCCGTTCTCGCCCAGCAGCGCGTGGATCTCGCCCGCCGGGATGGCCAGATCGACACGATCGTTGGCGAGACAGCCGGGGAACTGCTTGACGATGCCGGTGAGCCGCAACAGCGCCGCGCCGTCCCGCGCCGACGCGGTTGCCGCCGCGCCTGGACCGCCCGCGACCGTCACCATGGCCGACCCGCTTCGGCCATCGCCTCGTAACCCGTCCCCTGCATGGCCTCCCCGGGCCTTTGTTCGTTGTCTTTACGCTTGATTCAGTACGGAATCTTGTCAGGCTTTTCCAGCCATTCCTTGAAGATCTGCCGTGCCTCCTCCGAGCCCAGCTGGACGAATGGCACTGTCCGGCCGTCGATCGGCTTGTCGAATTCGCGGTAGATGTGGTCGTCGTCGAACCCGACGGCGGCGGCGTCGCCGCGCGTGTTGGCGTAGTAAACGCGATCCAGCCGCGCCCAGTAGATGGCGCCCAGACAC
>JBGPEQ010000008.1:0-20575 GCA_041482855.1 Dongiaceae bacterium
CGCCCGCAACTCGTTCTGGCCGGCACCGCCGCCGAGGCCGGCGAATGCAGCGGCATGGTGCCCTACGCGCTCGCCGCGGCGCTCGATGCCGCCATCGCCGTCGATATCGCGGAGATCGCGCTCGCCGGCGATCGGCTCGACCTGATGCAGGCCCTGCCGCGGGGCCGCCGGCGCCGGCTGTGCGCAACCCTGCCGGCCGTCGTGACCGTCGGCTCCGCGGCGCCGTCGCCGCGCCCGTTCGCCTTCGGTCCCGCTTGCCGCGGCCGCATCGAAATCGTGAAGGCGACGGCAGTGCCGGACACCGAGCGCGCGCAATGGCAGCTGCGCCCGGCCCGCGCGCGTCCGAAGCGGCTCAAGGTCGGCGGCGGCGGCAGTGCCGCCGAGCGCCTGCGTGCCGCCACCGAGATCGCGGCCGGCCGCGGCCGCCTGCTGGTCGATCCGCCGCCCGCCGAGGCGGCGCGTGCGATCTGGGATTATCTCCGTGACGAAGGCATCGTAAGATCATGACTGGCCGGCGCATGACCGCGCCCCGTTCACGCTGACGACGAGACGCCCATGACGCGACGCCCGCCCGCCGACGCCGACGAGGACACGCTGATCATGCGACGCCTGCGCGTCGACCGCGCCGGGGGCACGCGACGGTCGGGCCTGCGCTCGCCCGCCACCTGGCTCGGGCTCGCCATGCTGGCGATTCTGCTGGCCGGCGCGGCGGCCTGGGTCTGGCGCGGCGCGGAGCCGCCGGCGGCCCAGCCGATCGTCGCCGCCGCGCCGGCAGCGCCACAGCAGGCGCCGGCACAGCAAGCGGCGCCCGCGCCCCAGCAGGCGCTCCTGCCGCAGCAGCCGCCGGCGCCGCGCATCGCCGACGCCCGCCTGGCCGAGATCGACGGCCTGCGCCACAGCGGCGCCGCCGTCTATCGCCTGGTCGAGAACCCGCGCATCCTGCTGATCGATTTCCCGACCCTGGCCGAGCAGGGCCGCGCCATGAACCGCCTGGCCGCCCTGATCGAGAAGAGCGGCATGCCGCACGATCGGGTGCTGTCGCCGGAGGAGATGGCGGTCGCCATCCCCAACCCCGATACCTACTACTTTGCCCACGACTACGCGGCGACGTCGCTGGCCCGCTTCTTCTCGCTCGTCGAGGCGGAGACCCAGCCGCTCAATCAGCAGGAGCGCGACCTGCTGGCCCTTCTGGTCGGCGCGCACGTGATCGAGCGCGCGGCGTCCGGCTACGTCGCCGCGACGCCGGAGATGGCGGTGGTCACGCTGGTCCAGCCGGAGAGCGCCGGCGCCCCGGCCGGCGAGACCGTCGACGCCGCCCTGCGCGACACCATGCTGCACCACGAGGTCAGCCATGGCGAGTTCTTCACCAACCCCGCCTATCGCGCCCACTGCGAGCGTTTCTGGCGCGAGCGCTTGAGCGAGGCCGAGCGCGCCCTCTTCCGCAACTTCCTGTCGGGCTACGGCTACGATCCCGCCGACGAGACGCTGATGATCAACGAGATGCAGGCCTATCTCATGCACACGCCCGATCCGCGCGCCTTCTCCGCCGCCCTCCTGCATGTGACGCCGGAGAAGCTGGCCGAGCTGCGCCGCCGCTTCATGGACCCGCAGCCGCCGACCCCCCTGCTCGGCGGCAAGGCGCCGGTCGGTGGGTGAGATCAGCGCGCCGATACTGCGATGGCGGCCATGGTCGCGCCGATGCTCCTACCTAAACCGGAAGGTCGCGCAAATTGCGCGCCCCGTGTATCACCGCGACAACGTCCAGACGATCCGGTAGGACTCGATAGATGATGCGGTATGGCGGCTCGATCACTTCACGGACGGACTCGGAGCCATATTCGGGAACCACTCGACCGGAGAGTGGAAACAGCATGATCTGCTGGGAGCGCCGCGTGAGTCGGTCGACCATCCGGCGCGCATAGATCGGCGAGTCCTGAGCGATGTAGTCGTGGATCGATGTCAGGTGCTTGATGGCGGTTGCCGTCCACCGGACAATCATTCAGGCAGGCCGAACCGCGCGCGCACGTCCGCTACACTCGCAACGCGGTTTGCCTCGCTGTCGGCAACGCCGGCCTCGATCGCCTGGCGGACGTAGATCTCGTACATGAGATCCTCCCAAGTGGCGTTGTCCGGCAGATGTTCAACGAGCTGTCGGGCTTGCTCCTTCACGTCCGTACTAGCCATGATTGCGCTCCGCAGAAATTGCATGCGCATACTATCATAGGTTCCGTCCAGCGAAACCGGCGAAAGCCCTCAGCGCGTCGCGATGGTGACGGCGGCGCCGGCCATCATGGCGCCGCTGCCGCGGTTGACGATGCGAACCGCGCGCGGACTGGCGATGAAGCGCCGCCCGAAGGCCGCCAGCACGGCATAGCCGCCGAGCACCGCGCTGAGGATCGCCGTGATCGCGGCGACGATTTCCAGGAATCCGGGGACGCTGAGCGTCCCGAGGTCGACGACGATGGGCAGCAGGGCCAAGAAGAAAAAGATCACCTTCGGGTTGCCGAGCGTGAGCGACAGCCCGCCGAGGAACAATCGCAGCGGCCGGTCGGCGCGCGCTTCCACCGCCTCGCCCGCCGCCGCCGCCGCCGTCCACAGCTTCCAGGCGAGATAGAGCAGGTAGGCCGCGCCGGCATAGCGGATCGCAACGAATAGCACCGCGAATGTCTGTACCAGCGCATGCAACGTCGTGGCCGCGAGCGCGAACCAGACGAGATCGCCGGCCAGAAAGCCCGCTATGAAGGCAGGCGCGCCGCGTAGGCCTCGGGCCAGCACGCGCGCGACGACGGCCGTCACCCCCGGCCCGGGCGACGCCACCGCCGCCCCATAGACAGCCCCGAACGTCAGCAAGCCCGCCAGTGTCATCTTCTCTCTCCGTCGCCAGCGGCGGCGAGACTTGCCATGCGCCCGCGGCCTTGTCCAGGTTGCCGCTGCCGCACCGTGCGTCCTTCGACAGGCTCAGGATGAGGTTCTTTCTTCGTGCCACGAAAACTTCCCCTCATCCTGAGCCTGTCGAAGGACGCAGGTGGCCCATGCAGCCCTTCCAGAAATCGCAAGGCCCCACTTCGGCAGAGCATTGTAACGTATTGTAAGGTCCCGCCCTCGCACTGTAAGGCGGCCGTTCGCGGCGCCCGCGAACACCCGTGATTCTTCCATGTCGCACAGGAGTTTAGCCGCAAGCTGCGCGCGCCGCATCCGGCCGGCTCCAGGGCATGGTTAACGGCCGGCCAACCAGGTTTCTTAAAGGCGCGCGAAACTTTCGCATTTATCCTGCGATTGCTCGATTACTGGGAACCAAAAAGGAGTTCTCCCATGCCGCGCGAAAATCGCGTGATCACGTTCGGGGCCGACGAGGCGTTGCGCGCCCTCCGTCAGTTTGCGGCGGTTGTCGAAAACAAGCCGCTGCCCACCGATCCCTTCGAATCCCTGACCATCGACACCTTCTCGTCGGTCGCCGCCGAAATCGTCGGCGTCAACGGCTACAGCGGCTCGAGCCGGTATCTGTTCTCCGGCGAACGACTGGTGCAGGCGCTGACCTACTGGTGCAGCTCGATCGGCGTGCCCTTGCCGCGGCGCGGTCACAAGAGCGTGCACGCGTCGAACGGCGAGCTGCAGCTGTCGATCACGCTGGATGGATCGCAGGAATACGGCTCGTTCGCCCAGCTCGCCGCCTGACCGATCGCGACACTGCGAGAGCAGTGCCGGGGATTGTCATGGGCGTGTCGGTGGCGGCTGAACTCGAAGCCGGACGCTCCGTCCGGTTCCCGGGCGCGGAGGTACCTGTACAGTGGCTGTAAGAAACGCGCGCGTCCTCATCGTCGATGACGATGCAGATCTGGCGGAAAGTCTGGCCGAGATCCTGCTCGACCATGGCTGCGAGGTCAGCATCGCCGAACACGGACAGGAGGCGGTGGAGCGCGCCTGCGCCCAGGATTTCGACATCATCTTCATGGATGTCCGCATGCCCGTCATGAACGGCGTCGACAGCTTCTTCGCGATCCGGTCGATCAAGCCGCAGGCGCGCGTCGTCATGATGACCGGCTACAAGGAGAGGTTCGTGGAGCGGGCGATCCAAGCCGGCGCGGAGGGACCGCTCCACAAGCCGTTCACCGTCGACGACATGCTTGCGCTGATCGAGAGCGACGACCGCGCCAAACCATCGCTGCAGTCCGCCGACGGCGAGATTCCCGGCCGACGACCGGCCCACCCTATAATGGTGACGCGCGCGCCATCCGGAACGATCCACTGAGATGTCATCGTCCGCCGGGTCGAGCGCAGACCGTCCGGCAACCCGGAACATCCGAAGACACGCACCGCCCCATCCAAGCCCGCTCGCGCGCGAAGCGAGAAAGGGTTGGAGCCCGTCCCGGGCTTGATCTCGTGGTCGGCGTGTGTGACTCGATGCCTACCGCTCGCCAAGGAGCGCGCGCCGGCGCGCGAGGCTCTCCTCAGGCCAGTACTCGTTACGGTCGTAGTACTCTTCCACGGCCGGAGCGCCCGGCGGAATGACCACCCAAGGCTGCTTCGACGCCGTGAAGATATGGATATCCGGCGGCAGGCGATCCGGCTCGTCGAGCGTGCCGACGCGAACGAAGCGCACGGCATCGCCGGCCCCGGCATAGTTGCTCCACACGGCGATCCCGCATGTCGGGCAGCGAACGATCTTCTGCCCCTTGCCGCTGTTCGACGGCGTGTTCACCGCCTCGGGCGAGCCTTTCAGCAGGACCACGCGATCGGCTTCGATCATCGCGTTGAGCGCGAAGGACGCCCCGGTTTCACGCTGGCACCACCGGCAATGACAGCAGTTCACGAACAGCGGCCTGCTCGTCATCCGATAGCGCACGGCGCGGCAAGTACAGCCGCCCTCCAATGAGAAGTCCCCTTCGCCCGTCACCTGGCAAGTCTCCTTTGATGTGCGCTGGACCTGTCCATCCCTGTACTCCCACCCTAGCCAAGGCGGAAGGCTCGCCGCAAGAATTCTGGAGGGCGCGGGAGCCCCCTGGCGCACCGTCACCTTGTCATCCTCCACCACCCGCACATGCTCGATGCGGACCCCCGACCTGTGCGGTGCCACGCAACATCACGCACAACCCGCATCAGCAGGCGTTTCCAGAGACGCCGCATAGGCTGTAAGCGCGGCGCGAATCTCCTTCTCGTCCTTTCCGTTGAACTTGATGTGGTCAATCGCCCAGCTCAGTACTTCGGCCGCGGTCTGGCGCTCATCCGGCGCGGCGTCTGGCGCATTCAGTCGCATGAACCAATCGGCCAGCGGAGGATTGCTTGCCGAAGACCGCCAGCTGGCGACGACGTGCACGGCATCCGGGGCGAATGGCGTATTGAGGTACAGGAACGCGGCGCCGCGAGCGTCATCATTCGGCCGCGCCAACAGCTTCTCCAGGGGCATCAAGCCACCAAGCGTCCAGAGGCGTGCGTTCCGGATCAGCTGGTCGACATAGTCTATCTCTGTCTCGCCGCCGTCCGATCGCCCGACCTTCAACCGCAACGGGCGGCAGCAGCGCCGGACCGACCATACCAGCTGGTCGACTTTGAACAGATCCTCCAAACGCAAGCTGTAGCCGTACGTCGCATAGCGATTGTCGGCACTGCCGTATTCGTTCAGGCGCTCTAGGTATTTCTCAACCGGCTCGTCGTGCCAATGCAGGTCCTCGATCCTGGGATCGACCAAAGGTCCGATTGGCAACCGCGGATCGAGCTTTATAACCGCCGCATGGAGCTTCAGCAGATCGTGGGAGTAACCTTTGGCTTTCTCGCCGTTCATCAGTAGAACTGCCTTGTAGTACTTCTCCAGCGCGTGGAGGCTCAACCAATAGAAATCGAGATCGAGTTCGTCGAAGAAGGCCGCACGTGCTAGGACGTAATTGCGGTCTGCCGTCGAAACGAACATGAGCTTGGTGATCTCGTTAGTGTAGGGGCGGGTGGTCACCACTTGTTCCTTCTTGGTCGAAAACATTTGGTCGGAACGCTAACCCTGGTCAACTCGGCTCAACCCGCGCGGGCGGGAAGCCAATTCTGCGCACTGGGCTCTAGCCATCCTCCTAGCCCAGCCGCTCTCATTTTCATAGTAGAAGATACGGCAGTGTGCGGTTCTCCTATGCGCGCGATAGATTCGGCGAGGGACAAAAGGTCGGCTCCTGCGTCCATTCCCGATACAATGCGAACCACGTTAAGCTATGACACCATGGTCGTTCGAACTGACACCTATCGAGCGGTCGCGAGACTGATGCCCCTCATCTGCCGTCGATCTCCCTCAGCGTCTTCAGACACTCCCCGATGAACCCGTTGACGCGCCTGCGCTCGGCGATTGCCTCCCGGCTGTAGAAGCCGTCCCGCCAGTTGCGCCTGCTCCCCTTCGGCGCGCCGATCCCGCGCGCGCCGCCATGCTGGAAGCAGCGGCGCCTACCGGCGGCCGGCGGCAGCGAGCAGCATCCGCCGGCACGCGGGCGGGCGCCGCAGCGCGGCACTGTATTGCCACCCCCTGCTTATGCCCGAGTGCTTGCCTGTTCCGTCACGCGGCAAGGGGCTCGAAGTCCTCGCTCGCCATTGGCTCGAAGTCTGGCCAGTCTCCCTGAAGCTCCACGAGCAAGCGCTGCTTCGATGGCGCGGGCATCGGATTAACGCGTACCACCTTGGCCTCATAGTGGCCGGGAGCCTTCGCGATTGCCCTCGCCAGATCGTTGACGAGGTAGCGCGGCGCCCAACCGATCATCAGGTAGTCGGTTGTCTGCAACTGCAATGCCAAGCGCGTTGCTGGGTTCGTGAGTTCAAGCGTCACGTACAGCGTCTCGCCTGCCCTCAGCGCTTCGAGCCGCTCTTGTGCGGCCACATGAATGTACCGTGTTCCATGGAGGAAGAAGCGGCAACGGAATGTCCCATCAAGTCGACGCTCAAGCTTTGGAAACACCTCAAAGGCGTCGGTGGCGCGATAACCGCCATCAACGGAAAGAATCTCGATTGGGTCGGCTTCATCAGGAAGGTCCAGTTGGCGCAGGTATGTCGCGAAGTCCGGTCGTCCGGATGTCATTACGCGGTTCTTGAATAGTGGAAACAGTTCTGCCGATTCGTAGGAGGCGCGCAGGTCCGGGAAGTCCAACATTGGAGGAAATCCTGCCTTCTCATGGGCCAGGTCGGCGCCGCGCACATACCGGAATCGATAGCGAGCACGCGCCCGGTCGGCGTCGAGCCGGCCCACCGGGAACCAGCGTCGCGTCTTGGCCTTGTCCTGCCAGGCGAGAAAGAGGGTTTTCATTGTCATAGGGCGAGCTTCCGTAGTTCTTGAGCATTGTAGCACATCAATGCAAGAGCGAATTCTCGAGCGATCTGGGTCATCCAGTCGTCCGGCACAGCGGCGATCACGTCTTTGAACGTTTGGGAATCCAGCTTGCCGATTTTCTCAAGCGCCGGCGCAAAGAAGTCCGGGTATTGCCGGCTGGCCCGGCGGATCAGTTCCAAAGGGCTAGGACTCTGCGCCTCGTCTTCTAACCAGTAGACCCCGCTGCGACCTCTTTCGGCGTATGCGCCGACTCTATCCTCGGCAAGCAGCCGTGCCCGGCTCTTGCCGGATCCAGCGTCCCGCAATTCGCGCCCAAGTGACGAGGCATGGTCAAAGGAGGGAGCAATCATTCCCTGCCAACCCTCGCCGACAGGTTTGCGCAGCAGCCCCCAATTCTCATGGTGACGATCGGTATTTCCGAGGAGTGCATCGAAGACAAGGTACTCAGCCAAGCGCAGTTTCGCTCTTCGCATCGCATCTGCGTTGGAAAACGTGTGCTCCAAAGCAAGGAAGATGTTTCCCAACGTGTGACTGGACTGCTTGAATCTGACCTCTGGGTCGTAACCGTGTAGCCCCGACAGCAACTGGTTCCCGTGAACCAACTCACGCCCGTCACGGGCAAAGGATTCTGTCGTTGAGCCCCGCTCTCCCTGAAATTCCGCCAATTCGACGGTCGCGTGAAGCACAGCGACATGATCCGCCACTTCGGCGGCGATCTTCTCCGCCCAATGTTGACCGGTGTCCGCCTGCGGATACTTGAACAGCCAGTTCGCTTCGTTCTCGGCGCTTCGATACCAGAACTTCTTCTTGCTGCCGAGTGCTTCCGGCTCCAGCACCCACTCCGGCTGGATCGCGACGACGGTGTAGTGCTCACCCGGCATGGCATTTCTTCAGGGTTATGAACAACGAGCCTCCGGTTCCGCCGATCGCTGCCATGATTCGTGAACAACGTACAGCTAGACCATACGTCGCACAAAGCTGCCGATCGCGCGCGCATGTCATGCGACATTTTCTTGACCGCTCATCACCCGTCAATTTCGCACAACGTTTTCAGACACTGCCGTATGAATCCGTTGATCCACCGCCGCTCCGCCTTCATTTCGCGGCTGTAGAACCCGTCCCGCCAGTTGTTCCGGTTGCCCGCGGGCGCGTGCGCGCCGCGCGCGCCGCCGTGCTGGAAGCAGCGGCGCTTGCCGGCGGCGGGTGGCAGCGGGCAGGTGCCGCCGGTGCGCAGGCGGGCGCCGCAGCGCGGGGCGGCATCGCCGCCGCCAGCCTCCGCGGCTCCCGCCTCGGCCGCCGCCTCCGTCACCGCACCCGCTCCTCCTCCTGGCGCACCGTCACCTTGCCGTCCTCCACCACCCGCACATGCTCGATGCGGATGGTCTGCCGCTGCCGGCCGCGCTGGCGCATGAAACGATCGAGCTGGCGCAGGAACACGTCGGAAACCCGCGCATATTGCCGCGTGCGCTCCTCGACGAGGCGGTCGAGCTGACCGTTGCTCACGGCGGCCCGCAGGAGATCGAGGCTGGCGTTGTGTGATGCCACCATCTGCGTCGCCAACATCGCCTCGATGCCGTTGGCGGGCGCCAGTTCGCCAAGAGCGGCGACGGCCGAGGCGCCCAACTCCAGGTACGACTTGGCGTCGTCGGCCGGCAGCCGCTGGGTGGTGGCCGCCTGCTCCGCCAGTCGTCGGGCGAGCAGGTCACTTTTGATCCCCAAGGCCGCCTGCGGCGACCGCTGCTTGCCGACCGCCGGCGGCTTCGGTTGCGGCTCCACCGGCGCCGGAGCTGCGGCCGCCGACGCGACGCTATCTGCCTGGTCCATATGCTTTTCCCTCCTGCTGTTCTTGCGTATATTGCGCTTGAACATTCAGTGAACATACGGTATAATTCATATCAATGTCAACGCAAACTTGCGGAACAGTCGCGAAAGATAGGACGGACAATGCAGCATGATTTCGCAGAGCAGCAGCCAAATATCCGTAATATGCCTCAGAAATCTGCTCTCTCGGCGTGATTTACGCATTTTACGATAACCTTGAATTTCGAGTTTTGTGAGTGGACCCCTCCCCCACCACGACCATGCATCCCTCGCCCCTTGCCCTTCCGCACCCAGGAGCCTAGGTTGAATCGCATGTCAGATCGCCTCGCCCGCCTGCTCGCCCAGCGGCCCTACCTGCTGGCCGATGGCGCCACCGGCACCAACCTGTTCGACATGGGCCTGCTCTCCGGCGATGCGCCGGAGCTGTGGAACGTCGAGCATGCGGACCGCATCGAGTCCCTGCACCGCTCCATGATCGCGGCCGGCGCCGACATCATCCTCACCAACAGCTTCGGCGGCTCGCGCTATCGCCTGAAGCTGCACAAGGCCGAGAACCGCGTCGCCGAGCTGAACGAGTTGGCCGCCCGCATCGCCCGCCGCGTCGCCGACGACGAGGGCGCCCGCCGCGGCCGCGAGATCGTGGTGGCCGGCGACATCGGCCCGACCGGCGAGCTGTTCGAGCCGCTGGGACCGCTCACCATCGCCGAGGGCGCCGCCGCCTTCGCCGAGCAGGCGCACGCGCTCGCCAAAGGCGGCGCCGACGTCATCTGGATCGAGACCATGTCGTCGAAGGACGAGCTGACGGCCGCCGTCCGGGGCGCCGGCGGCACCGGCCTGCCCATCGTCTGCACCCTCACCTTCGATACCAACGGCCGCACCATGATGGGGGTCACGCCGGCCGAGGTCGCCATCCTCTGCCGCGAGCAGCTGCAGCCGCGCCCGCTCGCCTACGGCGCCAACTGCGGCGTCGGCCCGGCCGAGCTGATCGCCACCCTCGCCAGCATGTCCGGCATGTTCGGCCCCGAGGACGTGATCGTCGCCAAGGGCAATTGCGGCGTGCCGCACTTCGTCGACGACAAGATCCAATATGACGGCACGCCCGAGCAGATGGCGATCTATGCCCGCCTCGCCCGCGACAGCGGGGCGCGCATCATCGGCGGCTGCTGCGGCACCACGCCCGGCCATCTCGCCGCCATCGGCGCCGCCCTCGAGGGCTACCAGCCGAACGCGGTGCCTAGCCTGGAGGCCATCACCGCCCAGCTCGGCAAGATCTCGGCCGGCGCCGAACACCAGCTCTGCGGCCACGGCGCTCACGGCGCTGCACTCGATGCCGCCGCGACGCGCCGCCGCTCCCGCCGCCGCGGCGAGGCGCAGGCGTCCGAGGCCTGAGCGCACGAATCGGTATCGCGACGGCCGAATCGTCACTACTGTTCCCAGCCATGACAGCCCGCGTGTTCGCGATCGCGCAACAGAAGGGCGGCGTCGGCAAGACGACGCTGGCGGCCCAGTTGGCCGTCGCCTGGAGTCAGACCGGCCGCAGCGTCGCGCTGCTCGACACCGACCCGCAAGGCAGCCTCGCCGCTTGGTTCGCCGCCCGGAAGCTGACCCTCAACGGCACCGATAACGGTCGCCTCACCGTCGCCAGCATCGGCGGCTGGCGCACGGCGGCCGAAGTCGAGCGCGCCGCCGCCGCCAACGACGTCGTCATCATCGACTGCCCGCCCCACGCCGAGACCGACGCCCGCGTCGCCATGCGCGCCGCCGATCTCGTGCTGGTGCCGGTGCAGCCGAGCCCGCTCGACCTCTGGGCCACGCGCCCCACCCTCGATCTGGCCTCCAAGGAGAAGCGCCCGGTCCTGCTCGTGCTGAACCGCGTGCCCGCCCGCGCCCTGCTGACGGAGACCATGATCACCCGGCTCGGCGAATATCAGGTCCGCGTCTGCAAGAGTACCATCGGCAACCGCGTCGCCTTCGCCGATTCCATGGCGTCCGGCCTCACCGTGTTGGAGACCAAGCCCACCAGCACCGCCAGCGACGAGATCACCGCGCTGGCGAAGGACATCTGGTCGCGCCTCGACCGTTGAAAGCCGCGGACTCTCTTCCTACTTGAATCCCACCACCATCGAGGCGGGGCCGGCGAGATGTTCGACGCGCATGTCGCGGAAATCCGCTTCGCGCATCCAGCCGATGCAGTCGGCGCCGGTATAGTCGTAGCCGGCCGCGGTCTCGATGAGCATGTTGAGGCTCATCAGCAGGCCGAACGCATTCTCCCGCCGCTCGTCGTCGATGATGGAGTCGTAGACGATGAGCGCCCCGCCCGCCGGCAACACCGCGAGCGCGCGTCGCAGGATGGCCAGCTTATCCTCGAGACCGAACCCATGGAGGATATGACCCATGACGTAGACCTCGCCCGGCGGCAGCGCGTCCGTCAGGAAATCGCCGCCCCGGAACGACAACCGCTTGCCGAAGCCGTTGGCCGCCACGAACGCCTCGAACACCGGCTGCACCGGCGGCAGGTCGAAGCCGATGCCGGTCAGGTGCGGATGGGCGCGCGCCAGATGCACGGGCAGGCCGCCCTCGGCCGTGCCGATGTCGGCGAAGGTCTTGTAGCGCGCCCACGGGAACTTGGCCGCGATCGCCATCGCCGGCCCGAAGCTGACCGCCGTCATCGCCTTGGCGAAGACCTTCAGCTTCTCCGGATCCTGGTAGAGCTTGTGGAAGAAGCTCTCGCCGCTCTTGGCCTCGTTCTGCGGCTGCCCGCTGCGCAGCGCCTCCGTCAGCGAACCCCAGAACCCATAGAGCCGCGCATTGGCCATCTCCAGCAAGCCGCCGACATAGCCGGGCTTGGCCCGATCGAGGAAGGCCCCGCTCGCCGCCGTGTTCCGATAACGCCCGTCCTGCCGCTCCAGCATGCCCAGCGCCACCAGCGCATCGAAGAAGTCGCGCGCCGCCCGCGGATGCAGGCGCAGCCGCGTCCGCAGTGTCTCGCCATCGGCCGCTCCCTTGGCCAGCTCCGTGAACAAGCCCAGTTCGACGGCGCTCAGCAGCGTCTTGGAGGCCCAGAAACCGAAGCCCATCTGCAGGATCTTCTCCGGCGTCACCGTGTCTTGTGCCGTCATGTCGAACCTCCACTCAGAATCAAGCCGATCTCGGCAATGCTGGCGATCACATGGTCCGCATGCGGCGCCAAGGTCTCGCGCGGGCTGGCGCCGGTGAGCACGCCGATCGTCAGGCCCGCGCCCGCTGCGCGCGCCATGTCCAGGTCGTGCAGGCTGTCGCCGACCACGGCGATGGCCGCGGCTGGCAATCCCAGGGCGCGGGCGAAGGCCTCGACCATCCCCGGTCCCGGCTTGGCGCCGTGGCCGCTGTCATAGCCGCAGAAGAAGTCGATGAGGCCGTCGATCTCGAGGCGCTGTATCTGCGCCCGCAGGGCCGCCTCGCTGTCGTTGGTCGCCACGCCCAACCGGAGGCCCCGCTGCCGCAGCCCTCGAAACAGCACCGGCAGATCGGTCACGGGCACCAGCGATGTTTCCGCATGCTGCATGAACTCCAGATTGACCCGCGTTGCCAGTGCCACCACATCGTCATGCCCGATGAGTCCCGCCCACAAGGCGGCAATCTCGAGATTGGTGCCGGCCGCCAGCACGGAGGACGGATCGATCCGTCCGCTGGCGCGATCATAGCCGCCGGCCGCCAGCAGCCGGTCCGCGGCCTCTTCGTCGGAGTCGACCAGCCGCCGCACGATGGCCTCGTAGGCCGGCAGCCAGGTGGCGCGGAAGTCGATGAGGGTGCCGTCCTTGTCGAAGAGGACGGCGCGAATGGCTGGTGTCACCGGCGCGCCCGTCAGCAATCAGTCGATTCAAAAGCTTAACCGGCCATGCTAGCCTGCACAAACATGAATAAACGAACCTCTCTGCTCGGCTGGGCCTTTGCCGTCCTGATCGCCTTGGCGATCGGCCAGCGTTGGCTGCCGGCGCACCCTCCTTCGCTCCGCGACAGCGGTCGGACGGCGGCGGCCGACCTGACGCGCTTTCCCGCCGAGGAGCAGCAGGCGATCGACGCCACCGTGACGCTCCTCAAGGCCGGCGGCCCGTTCCCCTACGGCAAGGACGGCAGCGAGTTCAGCAATCGCGAGGGCCGCCTGCCGCAGCTGGGCCCGGGCTACTATCGCGAATACACCGTGGAGACCGCGGGCTCGCCGGATCGCGGCGCCCGCCGCATCGTCAGCGGCCGCGCCGGCGAGATCTACTACACGCGCGACCACTATCAGAACTTCATCCGGCTCAACTGAACCCGCCCCCCGCCCCATGCTCCGAGCCGACGATCTCGCCCGTGTCACCTGGTGTTGCCTGCACTATGCCGGTGCCGGCGACGTCACGCCGCAGTTGCGGGCGACGCTGCAGAGCGCGGGCATCGCCGCGTTCGACCTCAATGGCGAGCCTATCCGCGCCCGCGACGAGCTCTTGCGCGGTATCGCCGACGCCATGCAGTTCCCCGACTATTTCGGCATGAACTGGGACGCCGTCATCGACTGCCTGCGCGATCTGGCGGATCGGCATCCGGCCGAAGGCTACGTATTGTTCGTGCACGCCGCCGATTGGCTGTGGCGCCAGGGTTTGCCGTGGATGGGAGAATTGGTGGAGGTCTGGCTGACCGCTGCCGAGGAGTCCGCCCATGACGGTGTGCCGCTTCACCTCGTCTTCGTCAGTGCTGCGCCTGCGAGCATGGCCGCATAGGTCTCCGCCTGGCCGGAGGATACGGCTGGTCAGGGTGGAAGCCAGCGGCTAAAACAACGCCCGGATTGTGAAGGTGGGACGCCCACGGAGAACATCGCGATGATCGAACTCTATACATATGCCACCAGCAACGGCCAGCGCGCCTCGGTCATGCTGGAGGAATGCGGCATTCCCTATAAGGCCACGAAGATCGACCTTGAGAAAGGCGAACAGCAGACGCCGAGCTATTTGAAGATCAATCCATCCGGCCAGATCCCGGCGATCATCGACCCCGATCGTCCCGGCGGCAAGCCGCTGATCGTAGCGCAGTCTGGCGCCATCATCCTTTATCTCGTGGACAAGACGAACAAGCTGATGCCGCGCGATCCCGTAAAGCGGGCCCTCGCGCAACAGTGGTTCATGCAGGCGATGAGCGACGTCGCGCCTTCGAGCGGCATCCTGTTCGTGGTCGGCACGATCCCGGAAGTCACGACCTCGACTCGCAAGCTGTTCGAGCAGCGCCTGATCAACCAGCTGCGCAACGCCGACCGGCGCCTGAGCGAAGCCGAATTTCTGGCAGGCGAACTGTCGATCGCCGACGTCGCGCTCTTCCCAACCGTGTCGTTCCGCAGAGAGCTGATTGAGCAGCATGGCGAGTTGCGCCACCTGATCCGCTGGATCGCAACCATGTCGGCGCGTCCGGCGGTGCAGCGCGGCATGAAGGTGCCGGCATAGCCGCGTGCCGACCATGACTCGCAAGAATGGTCTCTCGGATGGCAAGTGCCTTCTGCTTTCTCTTCTGCTGCTGTCGATCCCCGTTCAGGCGGCGGTCGCGCAGAGCGATGCCGCGACGCCGCCGTCCGACAGCAACAGCGCGCCGGCACAGCTGACGGTTGATGATCTTCGCAAAGTCTTCGATCGCCTGGTGACTGGGTCGGATGGAGGCGATCGCAAGGCGCTCGCCCGCTTCGGCCAGCTCTATCAGAGCCTCTATCAACAGGCCTACTTAGAGGCGAGTTCAGACGTGCCGAAAACAGCAACTGCGATGATTCCTGAGCTCGACCGTTGGCTGGCCGCAAAGGCGACCGGCGGATCGGCCACAGCGCAATTCTGGATGGGCGAGCGGACACGGGTCTTACAGAAGTTTGGGGCCAAGCCGGCCGACCTGGCGGAGGTGGCGACATGGTACCGCAGCTCCGCCGAGCAGGGATTCGCGCCGGCGCAGGACGCCCTCGGCCAAATCCTTGGCTTCTTTCCCGAGTATGCGCGCGAACCGTTCGAAGCAGAGAAGTGGCTGTTCCAAGCGGCCCGCCAGGACGAAGGCGCGTCGGGCGAACGGCTCCTGGAAGCCATCGAGATCGATGTGCAGCGCGCCAACTACAGGCCGGATGCCGACATTCTCCATTGGCTGCAGCAACAGGCCGGTTCCGGCAACACCAAGGCCAAGGAATTGCTGGTCAGGGTCGCGGCGGAGAACTGAAAGCGCGTCAGCGCTGACTCGTCTCCCAGTTCGGCGCGATATAGACCTTGGCGTCGGAGCGCGGCAGCAGCACCTTCTCCAGGATCGCGTCGGAGAGCCTTTCCGCCATCATGATGGTCGGCGCATTGAGATTGCCGCTGACCACGTTCGGCATGATCGAGGCATCGACGACCCGCAAGCCGTCGACCCCATGCACGCGGGCAGCATCGTCGACCACCGCCATCGGATCGGTGGTCGAACCCATCTTGCAGGTGCAGGAGGGGTGGTAGGCGCTCTCGGCTTTGCGGCGCAGGTGAGCATCGATCTCGGCGTCGGTCTTGACGTCGGGACCGGGTGCCAATTCCGGTCCGCGAAAGGGATCGAAGGCCTTCTGCGCGAAGATCTCGCGCGTCAGCTTGATGCCGGTGCGGAACTCGAGGCGGTCCTGCTCGGTCTGCAGGTAGTTGAAGCGTATCGCGGGTGGTTGCCGCGGATCGGCGGATTTGAGCGTCACCGAGCCGCGGCTGGTGGGCCGCATCGGACCGACATGGGCCTGGTAGCCGTGGCCCGGCTGGGACGAGCTGCCGTCATAGCTCGCCGCGATCGGCAGGAAATGATATTGCAGGTCCGGATGCTCGACGCCGGCATGGCTGCGGATGAAGCCGCCGGCCTCGAAATGGTTGGTGGCGCCGAGACCGCTGCCGAAGAACGTCCACTCCATACCGACCAGGAGCTGCCGCAGCGGGTTCTTCAGCACGGGATAGAGCGTGATCGGCTGCAGACAGCGATGCTGCACGTAGGTCTCGATATGGTCCTGCAAGTTCTGCCCCACGCCGGGCAGATCCTGCACGACGGCAATGCCGTGCTGACGCAGATGGTCTGCAGGTCCGATACCGGAGAGCATCAGTATCTGCGGCGAATTGATGGTGCCGCCGGCGACGATCACCTCGCGCGCCGCGCGCGCCTGCTGCACGCGGCCGCCCTGGGCGTATTCGACGCCGACGGCACGCTTGCCCTCGAACAGGATGCGCAGCGTCAGGGCGCGCGACTGCACGTCCACGTTGCCTCGCGCGACCGCGGGTCGCAAATACGCCTTTGCCGCACTCCAGCGCCGGCCGCGATGGGTCGTCATCTCCATCGGCCCCAGCCCTTCCTGCTGGTAGCCGTTGAGATCGGGCGTCGGCGGATAGCCGGCCTGCTTGCCGGCCTCCAGCCATGCCGCGTAGAGCGGGTTCCTGGTCTTGCCGTGCGCGACGTGCAGGGGACCATTGGCGCCGTGGTAGTCGTCGCCCCCGAGCTCGCGATCCTCGGCGCGGCGGAAATAGGGCAGGATATCGGCATACGACCAGCCGCGCAGGCCGGCCTGGGCCCAGCTGTCGTAGTCGCGCGCGTGCCCGCGTATGTAGCACATGCCGTTGATCGAGGACGAACCGCCGATGACGCGCCCGCGCGGGCAATACATGCGGCGGCCGTCCATAAACGGCTCGGGCTCGGTGTGGTAGTACCAATTCAGCTTGTCGTCGGCGAGCGGATAGGCGAACGCCGCGGGCATGTGGATCTTCCAGTTCCAGAAGTGGTCCTTGCCGCCGGCCTCCAGCACCAGGATGTTGTTCTCCGGCCGCTCGCCCAGCCGATAGGCCAGCACGCAGCCGGCCGATCCGGCGCCGACGATGATGTAGTCGTAGCTTGCAATCTCGACCATGAACCCGCCCCCCGCGGCGAGGTTCCTAGCCTACGACGCCGTCCGGGTCCAGTCGGCGCTGGCGGTCACGGGGCTAGGGTCGGCCGTACCTAGTCCGTCTCTCGCTCCTCCACCAGTCGTCGGAGCCTTTCGAAGTCGGGGATGACGAGCGTGCGCTCCCGCTTCTGGATGATGCCGGATTCCTCCAGCCATTTGAACTCCCGGTTCACCGTTTCGCGTGTGGTAGCGATACGCGCGGCGATGTCGCCATCCTTTGGCGCCGGGAACAGGACGGCGTTGCCGTATTCCGTCTCCGATGGTTTCGCCATACGCAGAAGCTCGGCCAGAATTCGCCGCCGCACATCCTTGGTCGACAGATCGACGACTTTGTCGGATAGATCGCGCACACGCTCGCTCAGAAAAGTGAGCACGTCCGCCATTACGGCCGACTCGCCGCGCACAATCTCCCAGAACAACTCGGGCGACATGGCGGCGACCGTGCAGTGGCTTGTCGCCTCGACGCTGGCCGATCGCGGCTTGCCATCGATGGCGGCCAATTCGCCAAAGATCCCGCCGGCATGGATGTCCCTGAATGTCACTTGTTTGCCGCTCTTGGAATAGATGGTGACGTTGGCCCTGCCGGCAGTAAGGAAGTACACCATGCGGCTGTCGTCCTGGTGGCGCACAATCTCCTGCCGCGGTTCGAATTCGCGCCACGAGCAGCGACGGGCCAGGCTACGTCGCGCCTCGACCGTCAGCCCGCCAAAAATTTCGATGCCATCGAGCGTATCGTGATGCCTTTCCATGATGCCGGTTGCCTCCCCGACCGTCGTTGTAGCGGCAGAATAGCTTCTATGGGCCTATTCGTTCCTCTGCGAGGGTAAACTCGCGACTGTGCGGCAGCCCGTCGCGCCAGCGTCAGCACAATGATGCCGGCCGCGCGACCTGCGCTGCGACGCGTCCGCTGACCGCCCTCAAGCTCGCTCAGGAATGGCGCGCAAAGCCGTCAATCCTGGAGACCGGCATTTCTGCACCGCATTCCGCGCGCGCGCTCCTCCCGCGTCGACAGGCTGTCATTCCTCCGCCGGCTCGACGACCAGGCGCCGGAGCTTCTCGACGTCCGGCACGACGAGCGTGCGGCCATGTTTCTCGATAATGCCGGCTTCCATCATCTCCCGAAGCTCGCGGTTGACGGTCTCGCGCGTGGTGGCCACACGCGAGGCAATGTCGGTGTTGGTCGGCGCAGGGAACAGCACGGCGTTGCCGACCTCGGTCTTCAAAGGCTCGGCCAGGCGCAGAAGTTCGGCCACGATCCGCTTGCCGACCGGCAAGGTCGCGGACTCGAATACCTTTTCGGACAATACGCGGAGCTGGCGCGTCAGCCGCTTCAGCACTGCGGCCATGACCGCGGGCTCGGTGCGCAACATCTCCCAGAACAGATCGGGCGACATCGTCGCCACGGTGCAGCGCGTCACGGCCTCGACGGTGGCGGTTCGCGGCTTGCCGTCGATGGCGGCAAACTCGCCGAACATTTCGCCGGCATTGATGTCGCGGAATGTCACCTGCCTGCCATTCTCGGAAAAAATCGTGGCGTGGGCCTTGCCGGCGGTGAGAAACAACACCGTACGAGTATCCTCCTGGTGCCCGAGGATCTGCTGGTGCGGCTTGAATTCGCGCCATGTGCAGCGCCCGGCCAGGACACGCCGCGCCTCGGCCGTCAGGTCGCCGAGGATATCAATGCCATCAAGCGTATCGTGGCGTCGTTCCATGATCCCAATCGCCTCCCCCGTCCGACCTTATAGCGCCAGACTCGCGCCGGTATCAATTCGTTACTCAAAATGGCGCCCGGGATCGTCCCGTCGGTCGGCGACCAAGAGGGTCTGGCTGTCAACCCGATCCGCCGCCGCCGGCTTATCCCAACGGATGCAATGGATGCGGGGGAACTGCATGGCGAGGCCCGATTTGTGGCGGTTCGAGCGGTGGACGCTGTCGAAGGCGACGTCCAGCACAAGGGCGGGCCGCACCTCCCGCACCGGTCCGAAGCGCTCTACGGTGTCTCCGCGGATCCATTTGTCGAGCTGCCGCAGTTCCTCGTCGGTAAAGCCGAAATGGGCCTTGCCAACCGGCGCCAGCTGGACCGCGCCATCGGATCCCGCGCGCCAGGCGCCGAAGGTGTAGTCGGAATAGAAAGACGAGCGCTTGCCGTGGCCGCGCTGGGCATACATGAGCACGAGGTTGGCGGTCAGCGCGCAGCGCTTCCACTTGAACCAGGGCCTCTTCGGCCGGCCCGCCACATAGGGGCTGTCTTTGCGCTTCAGCATCAATCCCTCGATGCCTGCAGCGCGCGCCCCACCGTGCAACGCCGGCACCTCGGCCCGGCCGGCCGTCGCCAGGCGTTCGATCACCTCGACGAGATCGGGCGGCCGATTGGCGCCCGGCCGCTCCGGCCAGATCAGCGCCACGGTCTCCGCGAGATCGCCGACATGGTCGTAGGACCATTCGAACAAGGTCGGATCGACGCGGGTCGCCACCAGGGCGCGGATCGCCGCCGGCTTGGCGGCATCGAGCGTCAGGCCGCCGGTGAGCGCCGCCAACGCGTGGCCGCGCGCCGGGTCAGCGTGTTGGCGAAGGAGTCGGCGAGCAGGCGCAACTTGCCGAGGCGCGACGGCGTGTAGGCGAGCCGATCCAGGAGCGCCGCGAATGCCTTCACGACCGCCCAAGCCGCCAGACGTCGTATTCGAAGCGGATGCGCGGAATGTCGCCGTGGAAGAGCGGCGACGGGCGGGAGTAGCGGTAGACCGGGCGCCAGCCTTCGCGCTCATAGAACCGGCGGGCGTGGACATTCGCCTCGAGACACTCGAGCGACGCCGTCCGATAGCCGTCGGCCGCAATCGCCTCGACCTGTGCCCGCAACAACTGCGGGCCGACCCCCGCGCCCTGGAACGCCGGATCGACCCAGAGATCCTCGATCATCGCGCCAACTCGATAGGAATACCCGGCGACCTGCACCCCGCGCGACGCCACCAGTATTGCGCGCGCAATCGGAATCAATTCGGCATACATGATGCCGGCGATCACCGGCCAGTGATGGACATCGGCGCCCAGCATCCTCGCCACGCTGTGGCGCCAGATCGCATGGGAGAGGCGGATGAATTCATCGATATCCGCTTCGGTGCCCGAGCGGATCTGCGCCGCCGTGGCTGCGCCGCGCCTCACTGCCCCTCCTCCTCGCGGCCGACGAGCGACAGCGCGCGCTGGCACTTGCCGAGCGCATACACGCCGACGACGTGGCCGCGCTCGGGAAACAGCCGCAGCGAGTTGAGCAGCCGGCCGATCTCGCCGTCATCGGGCGGATGGCGAAACACCGGCAGGCCGAACGTGGCTTCGGTGACGAAGATATCGCAGCGCACCGGCTCGAACGGTGCGCAGGTCGGGTCCGGCCGCCGCTTGTAGTCACCGGATACGACCACACAGCTGCCGCCGTGCTCCAGCACCACCTGCGCGCTGCCCAGCACATGGCCGGCCGGCGCGAGCCGCACCGATACGTCTCCCATGCGAACACTCTCGCCATAGGCTGTCGCTTGACTCTGCGCCGCCGCCTCGGCGCC
>JBGPEQ010000009.1:0-20558 GCA_041482855.1 Dongiaceae bacterium
CAGACCGCTTTGAATTGAATTTGCGCGACACTTGGCGCGCCGGCGCCGCGTGAAGCCCGGAATTGATCGAGGTCACGACTTTGCCTGTGTCAATCCAGCAGATCGTAACGTTTGCGACCGATCCGTTCCGCGGCAACCCCGCCTTTGTGGTGACGCCTAACGCACCAATTCCGGCGCCAATGCTGCATCAGCTATGCCGGCACCTCAATGAGTCAATGCTCGCCGTGCTCGCCCCAAAAGATGGCGGCCTCGGCCTTCGCTTCGTAACGCCAACCGGCTTCCATTCCGGCGCCGGGCACGCCACCCATGCCGCCGCCTGGGTGGCGCTGAACACTCTTGAGCCGGGCAAGACGAGTTTGGATCTCCATCTCGACTCCGGTGGGCATCGATCGATCCGTGCCGAAGGCGACCTCATTGCCGTGGATTGGCCCGCTATGCCTTATGCGGGCGCAGACATGCTGGCTCCCCTTCAGGATGCCCTTAGCATTCGGCCGCGCGAGACCTTCTCGTCATCATTTGGCGTGATCGCCGTTTTCGACAGCGACGAGACAATCGCGAGATTGACGCCGGACATGGGCAAACTGTCCAAGCTTCAGGCCGACACAGTCATGGTGACAGCCCCCGCAAACGCTGCAGACTTTGCAGTCCGGGTATTTGCGCCAAAGTTGGGGCTTCCGGAGGATCCGGTATGCGGCACGGCGCATCGCATTCTCGTGCCGCTCTGGGCTGCCAGGACCGGGCGCCGCACCCTTGTGTCACACCAGCTTTCGGAAAGAGGTGGTGAACTGTTCTGCCAACTGCACGGCGAAACGGTCACGATTTCAGGCCGGGCGACGCCATTTTTGGCCGGTGCCATGGCTCTTCCGTCTTGAGATTGCCGATGTTTTCAAACCTTCCCGCCACCGGCCGGCTTGTCAATTTGCGCAATGCAAGCGCAGAGCTTGTTGTTGCCCCGGATTGTGGCGCTCGCATTGTGGCATTTCGAGTTGGCGGCCGCGACATTCTAAGGCCGACAACTCAAGCTGCGCTTGATAGCGCCTTCGTCTATGGCTTTGCTGCCTTTCCGCTGATGCCCTATTCAGGCCCCATATTCGGCGGCGGGTTCCGTTTCAACGATCAGTGGCACGCGCTCGGCCGAAACGTCCCCACAGAACCAACCGCCACCCACGGCGAGGGCTGGATCCGCCCGTGGACAATCGTCTCAGAGTCCGAGACCAAGGTTCATCTTACGCTGGACTATGCGCCGATCGCCGGCGCATTTCCATTCGCCTGGCGCGGAGAGATCGAATATGGCCTGGATCAGGGCAGTCTGGTCATCGATCTTAAACTCACCAATCGCGATCATCGGCCAATGCCCGCGGGCATCGGCCTCCACCCCTATTTTCCAAAGGCGCCGGGCACCGTTCTGACATTCGACTGTACGGGAGTTTGGCCGCCGGATGCGCCGGAAGCCGTAAACGAAGGCGCCGGTCCAGTCGAGGCCGGGCTCGACTTTCGTCAGGGCCAGGACGTCAATCCAATCACGCTCGACCGATGTTTCGAAGGCTGGGATGGCGGCGCCACACTTTCCACGGCCGACGGCATGACCATACGGATCGAGGCCGGCGCAACATTCGGCAAGCTGCAGGTCTACGACGCCTGGGAATATCCCTATATTTGCGTCGAGCCGGTCACGAATGCCAATGACGGCTTCAACCGCGCCGCCGCCGGCGTGCCTGGTAACGCGATGGTCATTCTCGAGCCCGGGCGCAGCCTGGCAGGAAGGATCGCAGTTAGGCCATCGCACGCTGGAGGCACGTTGAAAGTCGGTGAAATCGCCAATTCGAGGAACTGAGCTGGTCGAATACGAAAATTGAATCAGGGGGAGACCATGACAAATCGCGGCATCAAGCTATTTGGAACCGATGAACCGGCGCCAGAGCGACGCCTGTTGACCGCGGGACCCGTCACCGCGACCCTTGAGAATGGGCAACTCCGCTGGATCAAGATTGGCGAGTCCGAAGCTATTCGCTCGATCGCCTTCGTCGTTCGCGACCGCAATTGGAGTACGCCGGTCCCCGAGATCAGCAATTTGAAGATCGAGGAAGGCAACGGAGGGTTCAAGGTAACCCTCGATGCACTATGCCGGACGGGCGATGGAAACATTGGGTGGCGCGGCGAATTCACCGGCGGGAGTGACGGCACAATCCGCTGCCACGGTGTGGCAAAGCCGGAGCGGGATTTCCTGACGGGCCGGACCGGATTCGTCATCCTGCATCCCCTCTCGGGCGTGGTCGGAAAGCCCATGAAGATCGAGCACGTCGACGGCACGATCGAGCAAGCGACCGTTCCGGAGCAGATCATCCCCGATCAACCTTTTTTTCTGGTCCGGGCGATGACTCATGAGCCAATGCCCGGTGTCATGGCGCATATCCGGATGGAGGGCGATTCGTGGGAGACCGAAGACCACCGCAACTGGACCGATGCGTCCTTCAAGACCTATTGCCGGCCGCTTTCGCTTCCTTATCCCTACAAGATTCCCGCAGGCACCGAAGTAAGGCATTCGGTGACGCTGGCCTTCTCCGGCAAGCTGCCGACTGCGCCGGCAAAGTCCAGTGGCGCTGTCGCAGTACAGCTCGGAAATGTCGGGGGGCGCATGCCGCGCGTCGGGCTCAGCGTGCTGCCGGAAGACGCGGCGCGCGCCCTATCGGTCGCTGATCTGGTCCGCCAAGCCGGGCCCCAGCATTTGAACTGCCGGATCGACCTCCGATCCCAGGGTTGGGACAAGCTGATTCCACTTTATCGGGATCTGTCCGCGAAGACCTGTGCCGAGACGATCCTTGAAGTGATCATCTCAGGCGACGTCGCTCCGGAGACGGAGCTTCGCGCGCTCGCTGCGGCTGTTGGAAAGTCCGGCCTGAAGCCGGCGGCCATTGTCGTGACGCCGGCCGCCGATCTGAAATCCTATCCGCCGGGAACGCCGTTTCCCGACAATGTTCCGTCATGGACAGATATCGCAGCCGCCGCGCGCAAAACATTTCCGGGCGTGCGAATCGGCGGTGGAATGCTGTCCTATTTTACCGAGCTCAATCGAAAACGCCCGCCAAAGGGTGTTTTCGACTTCATCACGCACGCAACATCGGCATTGATCCACGCGGCGGACGACCGATCGGTCATGGAGACGCTCGAGTCCGTCGGGCACATCATACGCTCGACCCAGGCGATCATCGAGGGCAGTCCCTATCGGATAGGCCCATCCCACATCGGCAACAGTTTCAATCCCTATGGCGCGGATTTCACCGAGAATCCGCAGAATCAACGGGTCACCATGGCGCGCATCGAACCGCGTCATCGCGGCCTTTTCGGCGCCGCCTGGCATCTTGGCTACATCAGCCAAGTTGCGAATGGCGGCGTCGAGGCGGTCACGATGGCCTCGCCGGTCGGTGAATTCGGGCTGATTTATGCAAAACTCGACCACGCGCAGCCGTGGTTCGATTCCGCCGCGGATGCAAAATTCTACCCGCTGTTCCATGTGATCCGCGGACTGAGCGCTGCTGCCGGTAAGCCGCATGTCACCGCCAGGTCCGGCGACACGGAGCGTTTACGCTGCGTGGCCTGGCAGGATGGAAAGTCGATCCACCTATGGTTGGCGAACCTGCGCGACGCCAATCTCGATGTAAAGCTGGAAGGATTCGTGCCCAAGGCCAGTCTCAGCTCGCTGGATGAGCATGGCTTTGAAGCAGCCACCCAGGATCCCGCTTTCGGGGACAGGGGCGCCGCGTTCTCCGGCAACACACTGAAGCTGGCGCCTTTGGCGACCGCACGCCTCATTCTTGAGGCTTGATCGGATGCAGCTTGGACCCAACCAGTCGCTTATCGGTCGCCGCACTGCGATCCGACGATCAATCTCCACAACCAGCTTCACGTGGTGCAAGACGGGCGGCTCGCGGATATCTGGCCAATCGAAGCGCGCGGTTACGAGGTGAGGTCATGAAGACGGTTGTGCTCGGTGGCGGCATCATCGGCGTTACCACGGCCTACTATCTCGCCAAGGCCGGCCACGACGTGCATTTGATCGATCGGCAATCCGATGTGGCGATGGAAACAAGCTTTGCCAATGGCGGCGTGCTCCACACCAGCGAAGCCGAGCCCTGGTCCCAGCCTGGCATGCCCGGAAAGGTGCTTTCCTGGATGGGCAAGGAGAACGCTCCGATGCTCTTGCATTTGAGCGCTCTGCCCTCGATCTGGCGTTGGGGCTTGTCGTTCATGCGCAATTGTTCGCTCGAGCGCTATCGCTTTGCGGCGGCGGTCAATCTGCGCCTGGCTTTGCATACGCTCGCAGCTATCAAGCAGGTCCGCGCCGAGACAAACGCCTCATATGACCTGTCGCAGAAAGGGACGTTGAAGATCTACACGCGCCAGGAAGCTCTTGATAAGAACGTAGTGGAATCCAGTCTGCTCCGCCCGCACGGGATGGTATTCGAAGCCGTTGATGCCGCAGCTTGCGTGGCGATCGAGCCAGCCCTCGCACCGATCCGGCATACCCTGGCGGGCGGCATCTATGCCGGCCCGGACGAGCATGGCGACTGTCGCAAGTTCGCCGTGGAGATCAAGAAATACTGCGAAGTAAAGCTTGGCGTAACGTTCCACTTTGGCACTGAAGTGCGCGGGTTTTCCCGGTCGGGCGCCAAAATCGAGGCTGTGGAAACAAGCAAAGGGCGCCTGACTGCCGATGCGTACGTCGCAGCCATGGCGAGTTACACGCCCGCCCTTGTCAAAGGCCTCGGGATCGACCTCCGAATTTACCCGGCCAAAGGCGTGACGGTCACGGTGCCGACAGCGCGCTGGCCGGACGGTCCACAGGTCCCGATCATCGACGATACCCGTCTGTTCGGCCTGATTCGGCTCGGCGACCGCTACCGCTGCTCGGGATCGGTGGAATTCACCGGATGGAATGCCGTGCCCAATCCGACCAGGTGCAAGGCAATCGTCGACAATGTCATCAGCGTGTTTCCCCAATTTGCCGAGTGCTATGACCCCGGAACCGCCGAGCTTTGGTCGGGTCTCCGGCCGATGGCCGCTTCCGGAAGTCCCTATCTCGGCGCGACGCCGATCAAGAACCTCTACTTGAACTGCGGGCACGGCCATCTCGGATGGACGCTTTCCTGCGGATCTTCCCAGATCGTTGCCGACATCGTCTCCAGCCGCAAGCCGGCCATAGACATCGCCGGCCTCACCTTCGACACCCATCATTGAACCTCAGAAAAAGGTCCGCCATGGTGAAAAGACCCGCCAAGAAATCCACCAAAGCAGTCTATACGGCGCCCAATGGAGCGCAGTTCCTCGGCAATCCGCTGCCGTATCCGATTTCGCGTGCCGTACGCGCCGGAGATTTCGTCATCACAAGTGCATTCGGCGATCGGGTTTTCGTCCCGGACGATGCTGTCTATGACGCGGAAGGAGTACCGCTGCCGACAGGCGCGCGACGGAAGACGGTCTCTTTCGCCGACGAGGTTCACGGCACGTTCAAAGCCGTGCAGGATGCCTTGGCGCTTGCGGATTGTACGTTGGACGATGTGGTCGATTCGCAGGTCTGGCTGAAGGACCCGCGGGATTTCCACGAGATGAACCGGATCTACGTGACGTATTTCACCAAGAGCGGGCCGATCCGGTCGGTATTCCAGAATCATTTCATGTTCGAATTCCGAATCGAGATAAAGGTGGTTGCCTACAAGCCGCAATGACTTGACGGGAGAAGTAGAATGGGCACCGCGATCATCACAGGAGCCGGTAGTGGAATTGGTGCCGCCGCTGCAAGAAAGCTCGCCTCAGCCGGATGGAACGTTGCGCTGGTCGGCCGTCGACTTGGCGCGCTCAACCAGGTTGCCGCAGAAATCGAGAAAGCGGGAGGGCGCGCCTTGCCGCTGAGTTTCGACCTCCATGAACCCGAAGCAGCGCAAGCCGTCGTGGATCGGACCATCGATGCTTTCGGCGGCGTCGACGCTCTGGTGAACAACGCCGCGGTGATCAAGGTGCTGCCGATCGCCGAGTTCACGACGGACATCCTCGACGAGCATTGGGCGGTAAACATCCGGGCGCCGTTCCTGCTGATCCAGGCGGCACTTCCATCGTTGCGAAAGCAGGGCGGATCGGTCGTTAACATATCGTCGTCTTCCGGAACGATCCTGCGTCCAGGCCAATCGGTTTACGGGATGTCGAAATCCGCGCTGGAATACCTCACGCGGTCGCTCGCGGGCGAACTGGCGCAGCACAAGATTCGCATCAATGCGCTCGCCTTGGGTCCCGTCGACACGCCAATCCACAAGACCTGGGCGACGGATCTCGAGGCGGCCTACGTTTGGCTGGCTGGCCAGGTTCCACTCGGGCGGATCGCATCGGCTGATGAAATCGCGCGATGGATCGAAATCCTCGTTTCGCCGGATTCAAGTTGGATGACTGGTGCGGTAATACCGCTTGATGGCGGCCAGGTTCTGGACATCGCCTAGCTTCAATCTCACTCATTTGCCTCTTTCGAATCAGTGCAGCGGCTCGGGCTTGGAGTTGGCTGGTGCGGAAGGCGCCATACCGGCAAGGCTGGCTTGTGGCCAAGTCCGCGGGAGCTGACCGCCGCCGCGGGCGCGAAATCGTCACCCGCATCGATCACGGGCAGATGCCGATCCTGCGAAATCTTGCCGAGCCCGATGGTGGCGATCTTGCACTTGGCCATAGGAACGACTCTCCGTGCGGACCCGCTATGAGATCAACGGCAAGTTAGTGTGGTGCGCACGGCCGGACTCGAACCGGCATGGCCTTTCGACCTTTGGATTTTAAGTCCAATGCGTCTACCAATTTCGCCACGTGCGCAAAAGCATGCCCGAAGCTAGTCCCCGCTCCGCTCCCGTTCAACCCTCGCCGCCCCTGCCCAGGGGCCGGCGCCTCGGTACCTTCACAATTTCACCACGATCCTCTGCACCATGGGGCGACAGGAGAGCATTCGAATGTCGAAGCGATGGCTGATCGTCGGTCTGGTTGCAGCCGCGGGCTTGGCGGCCGCGCTTTCGGTCGGGCCGGGACGGCGGGCGATCGAAAGCACGCTGTTGCTGCGCGAGCTGGGGGCCAGCGCCGCTTCGGCGGAGGTAGCGCCGCAGGATGTCTCGGCATTGCGGCGGACGGTTGCGTTCGCGGTGGCTGGCCGGCCCTATGCCGCCGATTTCTATCGCACGGCGGCCGAGCCGCGCGCGGCCCTGCTGCTGGTGCCCGGCCTGGCGCCCGACGGCAAGGACGACCGCCGCCTGGTCGATCTCGCGGTCATCTTTGCGCGCGCCCGCTTCGCCGTGCTGGTGCCGGACATCGCCAGCCTGCGGGCGCAGCGCGTGAGCGCCGAGAACATCCGGCAGATCGCCGACGCGCTCGGCTATCTGGCCACGGCCGACGGCCTGATCGACGAGACGATCAGGGCGCCGCGGCCGCTGGGGGTCGCGGCCATATCCTATTCCGTCGGCCCCGCCCTCCTGGCCACGCTGCAGAGCGGGCTGGCCGGCCGCGTCGACTTCATGGTGGCAATCGGCGGCTACTACGACGTCGAGTCGGTGGTGACTTATTTCACGACCGGCTACTACCGCAATGCCGCCGATGCTCCCTGGACAAAGGGCACGCCGAACGAGTACGGCAAGTGGCTGTTCGTGGGGGCCAACAGCGATGCGATCATGGACATGCGCGATCGCATCGCGCTGCGGGCGATCGCGGCCCGACGGATGGCCGACAACGGCGCCGATATCAGCGACCTCGCGGCGTTGCTCGGGCCGGAGGGACGGTCGGTGCAGGCCCTGCTCGCCAACCAGGATCCGGATGCGGCGGGGCGGCTGATCGCCGGACTGCCGGCGACGCTGCGCGACAATCTCGGCGCCCTCAATCTTCGCGGCCACGATCTGGCCGCCGCGCCGCGCGACATCATCCTCATCCATGGACGCGACGACCGCATCATACCCGTGAGCGAGAGCATCGGCCTGGCGGCTGCCCTGCCCGCCGAACACGGGCATCTCTATGTGGTGGAACATCTCGCCCATGCCGATCTCGAGCCGGGCGACTGGGGTGATGTGCTGACGCTGTGGCAGGCGACCTATCGGCTGCTGCGCCTGCGCGACGGCGGCGAGTGAAACCGCTCAGCGCTCCGTGGGCTCGCCCTCGATGGCGGCGGCGCCGAGACTTGCGATGAGCGTGCGCAATTCAGTAGCGGCGCTGTCGATGCGGGACCGCTCGGTGCCCCGCAGGACGAAGCTGGCGCCGTATTTGCCCTGGCGATGGAAGGGATAGCTGCCGATATCCAGGTCCATGTAGCGCTGCTGCAGCTCGCCCAGGCCCTTGGCGATGACGCCCTCGCCGAGGAACGCACTGATGGTGTGCGACAGCATGGGCGCGCCGCCCGCCAGCTTGCCCTTCAGGCCGTCGAACATGGCCTGCATGACCGACGGAATGCCCGCGAGCACGAACACATTGCCGATCTGGAAGCCCGGGGCAGTGCTGACGGGATTGTCGATCAGCGTCGCGCCCGCGGGCGTGTTGGCCATGCGCAGCCGCGCCTCGTTCAGCATGCCCCGCTCGTAGTGGCGCTCGAGACGAGCGACGGCCTCGGGATTGCGTATGAGCGGCAGGCCGAAGGCCCTGGCGATGCACTCGGCGGTGATGTCATCGTGGGTCGGCCCGATGCCGCCGGTGGTGAAGACGTAATCGTAGCGGGCCCGGCATTCGTTCACGGCCTTGACGACATCGGCCTCGACGTCGGCGACCACGCGGGCCTCGCGCAGGCGGATGCCGAGTCCGGTCAGCCCGGTCGCGAGGTAGGCGAGGTTCACATCGCGCGTGCGGCCCGACAGGATCTCGTTGCCGATGATCAACACCGCGGCCGTGACGATACGCGCGTCGCCCATCGTCGGTCAGGCGTCAGAACAGCGAATTCTTCTCGGGCAGGACGTAGCCGCGCTGGCGCATGCAATCGTTTATGATCCGCCGATGTTGCTTGTCGCGCTGGTAGTCATCGGCGCCGGTGATCGCGATGTTTTCGTTGGGATCGACCTGGTCCGAGCGGGCGGCAGCGATGTCGCTGTCGATGTTGGCGTCACGCTTGATCACCGCGTCGGCCTGCTGCCGGCAGGAGTTGAGGTCCGCCGAGGTCTGGTCTTCGGTGCCCGCCGGACGCGAGTAGTCGTTCGACGGCTTGGAGAAGAAAGAGCAACCGGCCAACGTCCCCGCGAGGACGAGCGCGAACAATGTCTTCGTCATAATGACCAACGCGAATCAGGGATGGCTGCGGATAATGTGGTTCCGCTCGCGCCGGTTTGCAACCGGAACCTGAAGGCGGCGGGAGATCAGTCGAACAGGCCGAACCTTGCAAGGTCGTGGCCGGTGATGAGCACGAAGATGACGAGTATGGCCAGCAGGCCGCCGAGCGAGCAGAACTTCAGCACGCGCGGACTGAGCGGCCGGCTGCGCCCGGCCTCGATGGCAAGAAAGACCAGATGGCCGCCATCCAGCACCGGTATCGGCAGCAGGTTGACGATGCCGATATTGACAGAGAGCAATGCCGTCAGCAGGACGAGCGCGCCGAAGCCAAGCTCGATGAAGGTCTGGCCGCTCACCTCGGCGATACGGATTGGGCCGCCGAGTTCGTCGAATTGACGTTCGCCCGAGATTATCTCGCCGATGGCGGCGACGTTGCTGGCGACGAACTGCCCCATCAGCCTGGCGCTCTCGACGATGGCCGTGGCAGGCCCGACGGCGATGTGCTCGGGAAGGGGACCGTGGGGCGTGATGCCGAAGTCCGTGGTTGCTGTGACCATCCGCAGGTCGAGCTGGAGCAGCATGTCCAAGTCGCCGCGCCGCATGTCGCCGCGCCGCACTTCGAGCGACAGCAGGCGATCGGGATCGCGTCCGATGGCATCGAGGATCGCGTCCATGCCAACGGCGGGCTCGCCATCGACGGCGAGAATGCGGTCGCCCACCCGCAGGCCGGCCACGGCCGCCGGGCTGCCGGCCGCAACGCTGCCGATGGTCGGGGACGGCACGTTCAACCCTTTGGCGAAGATCAATAGCGCCAGGATCGCGCCGCCGAAGACGACGTTGATGAGCGGACCGGCGAAGACGATGGCCGCGCGCTCGCCGACCGACTTGTGGAAAAAAGAGCACTCGCGCTCATGCCGATCGAGCAGGCGGATGCGGCCATTGGCATCGCGCACGAAGCCCTGCTCGCCGAACATCTTGACATAGCCGCCGAGGGGCAGGAGAGAGAGCTTGAAGCGGGTGCCGTGCCGGTCGGTGAAGCCGAACAGCTCACGCCCGAAACCGATCGAGAAGGCCTCCACCCTCACGCCGCAGCGGCGCGCCACGATGAAATGGCCGAATTCGTGCACCAGCGTGATGACCAGCACCACTCCGAGGAACGGCAGCGAATAGGCAAGAACGGTCAACACCCACGACATCGAGCAGATTCCAGTCCGCTACGTTAGGTCGGCCGAAGCATAGCGTTAAGGATTCGTAAATATCAAGTGCTGATTCATAAAATATTCAACTTGGTTAACGGGAATGGTTAAGAATTATCATTAAGAATTTTCGGAAGCCCGAGGGATGAACATCAAGACTCCTCTGCCTGGCGGACGCATTTGGTGCGAACCGACAGCCTTGGCTGCGACTCTATCTGCTGCATGACATGCGTGCGTCCTTCGACAAGCTCAGGATGAGGTCGATTGATGGTGGCACAAAGAAAGAACCTCATACTGAGATTTTCAAAGGACGCACGACAGTGATCCAACTTCATCGCTGATACCCGGAACCAACATTCATCCATGAAATTCCCTCACCCTCTCGTCCCAGCGCGGCTCCTGCGGCGCTACAAGCGTTTCCTTGCCGATGTCGAATTGGGGGATGGCCGGACCGTGACCGTGCATTGCCCGAATCCCGGCGCGATGCTGGGCCTGGACACGCCGGGCTCCGAGATCTGGCTGTCGCCCGCCGCCTCGCCGGGGCGCAAGCTGCCCTATAGCTGGGAGCTGATTCGCGTCGGGGACGGCTTGGTCGGCATCAACACAGCCCACCCGAATGCGCTGGCGGAAGAGGCGATTCGCCGGAACCATATCCGGGAACTGGCGGGCTACGAGCGCTTGCGACGGGAGGTCAACTACGGGGTCAACTCGCGCATCGATCTGCTGTGCGAGCGCGACGGCGGGCCTGCCTGCTACGTCGAGGTCAAGAACGTCCATCTCAAGCGCTCAGACGCCGCAGAGTTTCCGGATTGCGTGACCGCGCGCGGCACCAAGCACCTGCGCGAATTGACGGCGATGGTCGAGGCCGACCATCGCGCCGTCATGCTCTACATCGTGCAGCGCGCCGACTGCCACCGCTTTTCCATCGCCGCCGATATCGATCCCGCCTACGCCGCAGCTCTCCAGCAGGCCGTGCGGGCCGGCGTGGAGGCGATCTGCTATTCCTGCCGCATAGACATCGCGGGCATCAGCGTGGCAGAACCGCTGCCGATCGAGGTCTGACACGACAGCCCGGTGACGCGCGACAGCCGGGCCGCTCCTGGCTAAGATTGCCGGCGGGCGCAGTTCCGCGCCATCACCCACAAGTCGAGGAAGCGATCCAAGCCATGAACGTCTTGAGATTCATCCGTCGAGTCATTATCGGCCTGTGCGCCGTCGTCGGCGCCGTCGTGGTGCTGTTCATTGCAGTCTCTGCGATAGCGTTGAAGTTCTTTCCCGAGGCCAAGCATCCGGTGCCCGAAAGCGCGGTGCTGACCCTGGATCTCGCGGACGGGATCTCGGAGCGCGGCGCGAGCGGGCCGCTGGCGTGGGCGTCGTTCGGCCACGGGCTGACGATCCGCGATCTCGTGCAGGGATTGGATGCTGCCGGGCGCGACAAGCGGGTGCGGGGCCTGGTCGCCCGCCTCGGCGCCGGCGAACTCGGGATGGCCCGCGCCCAGGAAATCCGCGACGCCATCATCGAGTTTCGCAAGCATGGCAAGTTCGCCGTTGCCTTCGCGGAGACGTTCGGTGAAATCGGCGAGGGCAATACGCATTACTATCTGGCTACGGCGTTCGACGAGATCTGGCTGCAGCCCTCGGGCGACGTCGGCCTCAACGGCGTGCGACTGGAGAGCCCGTACTTCAAGCCGGCGCTCGACGCGATGGGCGTCGTCACCCGCATCGACCAGCGCGAAGAATACAAGGGCGCGTTCGATCCGCTCACCAGCGCCAGCATGCCGCAGCCGGTGCGCGAGAACTACCAGCGCCTGGTCGATTCCTGGGTGCAGCAGATCGCCGACGGCATCGCGCAGGGGCGCAAGCTCGATTCCACCGCTGCCCGCGCGCTCATCGACCGCGGACCGTTTCTGGCCGACGAGGCCCTGAAGGAAAAGCTGGTGGACAAGCTGGGCTATTGGGACGAATTCGAAAAGGCCGCCGACGACCGCGCGAAAGCAGGGCCGGAGTCGGCGAGCGCCAAGACCGAACGCATGAGCCTAGCCAACTACGCGGCCGACCTCGCGCCGCCCAGCAATGCGCCGCGCATCGCCCTGGTCTATGGGTTGGGGCCGGTGCAGCTGACCCAGCACAAAGCCACCCCCTTGTTCAGCGACGTGACGATGGATTCAGACGGCGTGTCGCGCGCGATCCGCAATGCCGCCGCGGACGCGACCGTGCGGGCGATCATCTTCCGCGTCGACAGCCCCGGCGGCTCCTACGTCGCCTCGGACACGATCTGGCGCGCCGTCGAGCAGGCGCGCGCCGGCGGCAAGCCGGTCATCGTGACGATGGGCGACGTCGCCGCCTCCGGCGGCTATTTCGTCGCCGCGCCGGCGACGAAGATCGTGGCGCAGCCCGGCACCATCACCGGCTCGATCGGCGTGATCAGCGGCAAGGTGGTGCTTACGGACATGTGGGCGAAGCTGAATGTCGCCTGGGACGGCGTGCAGGCCGGCGCCAATGCCGACATCGAAAGCGTGAACCACGACTATTCGGCCGCCGCCTGGAGCCGCCTCGAGGTCGCGCTGGATCATGTCTACAGCGACTTCATGACCAAGGTCGGCGCCGGCCGCAACATGCCGGCCGGCCGCGTGCGCACGGTCGCCAAGGGTCAAGTGTGGAGCGGGGCCGACGCCCACGGCAACGGCCTGGTCGACGAGCTCGGCGGCTACATGACGGCGCTGAAGCTGGCGCGCCAGGCGGCCAATATCGCGGCCGATGCGCCGGTCGATGTGGTCGAGTTCCCGCAGGTGGATAACAGCCTGGTCGGCCTGCTGCAGCGCCTGACGGATTCGGGATCGATGCAGGACACAGTGCGACTCGCGCGTCTTGTCGAGGTGCTGGAACCGATCGCGCGCATGCTCGCGCCGGTCATCGACAGCTCCGCCGCGAACAATCTGCGGATACCTGTGCTGCAGCGCAGCCAATGACCTAGCCGCCGCGCTTTGCGGCGATCAGGAATTCGCGGTTGCCGTCGGCGCCGGTGATCGGGCTGTCGGTGACGCCGAGCACGGTCCAGCCGGGCTGACGGCCGAGCCACTCGGCGATGCGCGCGCAGACCTCCCGGTGCCGATCGGGGTCGCGGACGATACCGCCCTTGCCGACCTGCGAAGGGCCGACCTCGAACTGCGGCTTGATCAGCGCGACGAGGCGGGCCCCAGGCGCCGTCAGGGCGAGCGGCGCCGGCAATATCACTTCGAGGCCGATGAAGCTGGCGTCGCAGACGATGCCATCGAGAGCGTCCGGAATGTCGGCGCGCGAGAGATGGCGGGCATTGGTGCGCTCGAGCACGACGACGCGCGGATCCTGGCGCAGCTTCCAGGCGAGTTGGCCATGACCGACATCGACGGCATAGACCTTGGCGGCGCCGCGCGCCAGCAGCACGTCGGTGAAGCCGCCGGTGGAGGCGCCGATATCGAGCCAGGTGCCGCCGGCCGGATCGATGGCGAAATGATCGAGGGCGTGGGCGAGTTTGAGGCCGCCGCGGGAGACCCAGGGATGGTCCTGGCCGCGCAATTCGAGCGGTAGATCGCCGGCGATCGAAAGGCCGGGTTTGTCCAGGCGGCGCTCGCCGGAATAGACGACGCCGGCGAGGATCAGGGCCTGCGCCTTGGCGCGGCTGTCGGCGAGGCCGCGCTCGACCAGGGCGACATCGAGGCGCGACTTTGACGGCGCCTTCGTCCGACTCACCGGGTGTGCGCCAGCAAGAGAGACCGCGTCCGGCGGTGGAAGCGCCAGGTCAACAAGGACGCGGAAGCCGCCAGCCCGAGCGCCAGACCCCACCACAGGCCGATGGCGCCGTGGCCGAGAACGAAGCCGAAGAAATAGCCGCCGCCCATCCCGATGACCCAATAGCCGAGCAGGCCCAGAATGAACGGCACCATGGTATCGCTGAGGCCGCGGAGGGCGCCCATGGCGATGATCTGGGCCCCATCGACGATCTGATAGAACGCGGCGATGACGATGAGCGACGCCGCCAGCGGCAGGACCGCGGCCGCGGCCGGGTCCGCCGGATCGAGAAAGACGGAGACGATCGCTCGGGCGTTCGTCCACATGAGTATTCCCATGGCCGCCATATAGGCGGTACTGAGGCCGAGCGCGACGAGGCCCGACCGGCGGGCAGCCGCCGGATTGCCGCTGCCGAGACCAAATCCGACACGGGCCGTCGCCGCCTGACCGAGGGCGGCGGGAATCATGAACACGATGGTGAGGAAGGTAAAGGCGATCTGGTTGGCCGCCAGCGCGATGACGCCGAGCGTGCCCACGAGCAGCTGCACCGCCAGGAACAGCCCGGACTCCGCGGTCGACATGCCGCCCGCCGGCAGGCCGATGCGGAAAATGCGGCCGCTGAGCGCAGCGTCAAAGCGGAACACGCCCTCGAAGATGCGATACTCGCGCAGACCCTTGGCGGTCGCCACATGCACCGCCTGCGCCACGAACATGCCGAGAGAGACCAGGCTGGTGCCATAGCCGGCGCCGCGCACGCCCAAGCTCGGCAATCCGAAGGCACCGGTCACGAGCGCATAGACAAGGGCCAGGTTGATGCCGATCGCGGCCACGGTGATCACCATGGTCGATACCGTCCGATGCAGCGCCGTGAGGAAGTTGCGCAGCACGGTGAACCACATATACGGCAGGAAGCACCAGACCAGGCCCTTCAGGTACTCGTCGGCGATGGCGACGACTCGGGCGTCCTGGCCGAGCCAGCGCAGGACGGCCGGCAGGTACCAGCCGATCACCATGGCCGGCAGCGACAGCAGGGTGGCGACCCAGAAGCCCTGGCGAATATTGCGCGCGAGCGCCGTCCGATCGCCGGCCCCATGGCTCTGCGCCGCGAAGGCGCCGACGATCGAGATCACGCCCATGCAGGCCACGAGCAGACTGAAGAGCACGTGGGCGGACAGGCTGACCGCGCCGAGCGCAATGCCGCCGACGACACGGCCGATGATGAGCGTGTCCGAGAAGTTCATCGCCATCTCCGCCAGGAAGCCGGCGGCGATCGGCGCCGTGATCATAGCGAGCGTGCGCGTCTCCTGGCGCCAGGACGGGGCCACCGGCGACGCGATCACAGTCGTGACGACATGGACGTTCGGTTCCATGGGAGACCATCGATCCGCCGTTGGATGATCCCGCGGCTGCGACGTCGCGGGTGGGTTGAGTCTGTTACGAGCGCCTGTTGACCACGAACTGCGCCATCTCGCACAGCAGGTCCGCCCGCTCCTCGAAGCCGGCAAGGCGACTGGCCGCGCGATCGGCGATCGACTTGGCGCGGCGGCGCGCTTCATCGACGCCGAGGACGGCGACGAACGTCGCCTTGCCGGCCGCCTGGTCCTGGCCGACCGGCTTGCCGGTGACGGCCGCGCTGCTCTCGACATCCAGGAGGTCGTCGGCGATCTGAAAGGCAAGGCCGAGATCGTCGGCGTAGAGCTGCAGCGCACGGCGCTCCTTCGGCGGCGCGCTCGCCAGGATGGCGCCGGCCTCGCAGGAGAAGCGGATGATGGCGCCGGTCTTCAGCCGCTGCAGCATCGTGATCGCTTCCAGATCGAGCTTCGCATGCTGCGCCTCGAGATCGATCATCTGGCCGCCGACCATGCCGGCGGCGCCGGCGGCCTGGGCGAGGGCCAGGACCAGCTCGGAGCGCACCAAAGGGTTGGCATGGGTCTCGTCATCGGCCAACACCTCGAAGGCCTGGGTCAGCAGGCCGTCGCCGGCCAGGATGGCCGTGGCCTCGTCGAACTGGCGGTGGACGGAGGGGCGGCCGCGCCGCAGGTCGGCATTGTCCATGGCCGGCAGATCGTCATGGACGAGGCTGTAGCTGTGCACCATTTCGATGGCGGCAGCGGTCCGCAACGCGCCAATCTCCGGCACGTCGAACAGCCGCGCGCTGTTGAGCACGAGGAACGGGCGGATGCGCTTGCCGCCGCCCATGAGCGCGTAGCGCATGGCCTCGACCACGCGCCGTTCGGCGCCGTCGACCGAAGGGACCAGGCGATCGAGCGTGCGGTTGACCGCATCCGCAGCTTCGCCGAGAGCAGATTCCAAACGTTGCACGTCAATGACTCAATCGATCTTGGCAGGTTCCGTGGCGATGGTGCCGTCGGCGCTTTGCACGATTTTCTCGACCTTCAGTTGCGCTTCGCGCAGCTTGGCTTCGCAGTGACGCTTCAGATCGACGCCGCGCTGATAGGAGTTGATGGCATCGTCGAGCTTGCTGTCGCCCTTCTCGAGTGCCTTGACCAGCGTCTGAAGCTCGGCCAGCGCTTCCTCGAAACTCAGTCTTGCAATGTCCGCCGGAATCTTGGTTTCGGCCATCCACTCCCCGCTACTTGGCCGTAGCCGGTCCGCGCCGGCGAATCGGGGGCGAGTTTAGTCAGGCGACCACGGCGCAGCAAGGGCGGGCGGAGGGTACTTCCAAGGCCGCGCGGGGCCTCAAGCCGTCATCAACGCGCGCACATGGGCGGCGGCGCTGGCCGCGAGCGCCGGCAGGTCGTAGCCGCCTTCGAGGGTCGATATCACGCGCCCGCGGCAGCACTCATCGGCCACGGCCATGAGCGTCCGGGTCGCCCATTCATAGTCCCCCTCGACCAGCCGCAACGAGGCGAGCGGATCATCGGCGTGGGCGTCGAAACCGGCGGAAATCAGCAGCAGGTCCGGCCGGAATCGCCTGAGCGCAGGCAGCACGATCTCGGTCATGGCGGCACGGAACTCAGGCGATCCCGACATCGGCGCCAGCGGCACATTGACGATGTTGCCGACGCCGGTCTCGCCGGCCGCGCCGGTGCCCGGATAGAACGGCCATTGGTGGGTCGAGGCGTAGAAAAGGTCGGCGTCGCACTCGAACATGTGCTGGGTGCCGTTGCCGTGATGGACGTCGAAATCGACCACGGCGATGCGCGCCAACCCATGCACCTTGCGCGCCTGTTCGGCGCCGATCGCGACGTTGTTGAAGAGGCAGAAGCCCATCGCCCGCGCCGCCTCGGCATGGTGGCCGGGCGGCCGCACCGCGCAGAAGGCATTGCGGACTTCGCCGGCCACGACCGCGTCGACGGCCGCAATCACGGCGCCCGCGGCGCGCAAAGCGGCCTCGCCCGAACCCGGTGAAACGATGGTGTCGGGATCGAAGCCGACATACCCGGACGACGGAATCGCCTGCAGCACCTGATCGACATAGGGCCGCGCATGAACGCGGGCGATCTGTTCGACTTGCGCAAGCGGGGCCGCGCGGCGCTCCAACGCTGTGAATTCGGGGGCTTCGAGCGCGGCCAGAACCGCCTTCAAGCGCGCCGGACTCTCCGGATGCATGCGGCCGGGATCGTGCACCAAGCAGGCCGGGTGCGTGACGAGCAACGTTGTCATGAGGCCACAACCTCGATCCTGTCGTTCGAGCGTTCTCTTATATTGTTCGCGACGCGCTTCGGCCAGTCGCGCGACTCTGTGATCCCCATCACTGCGGGCATGACCCCGTGCCGCTAGGGTTTCCTGCACTAGATCAATCGGTTGATCCAGCGCATTCGAGGCCGCATCAACGCCAAATTAAGCCTGGCTGCCAACCATAGCTTTACGCCCACGAGCTACTCTTGCCCGCCATTCGATCCTCTTGAGGCTCCCGCAACATGGCTCGATTCCGTCCACATCCGGCGCAACTGGCGCTGGCGCTCGCGCTCGCGGTCGTTGCGAATACCGTCCTGCCCTTGAGCGGCGCCCTCGAGATCGGCACGGACGGGCTGACGCTGACATGGGCGTGACGGCGAACTGCAGGCGGCGTCGACAAAGTAGGCGGTCGGGACTTACCGGCGAATCTGCTGTATGTTTCGGAGGATTATCGGTCGTGTGGGGCGGGTCAATCATGAGTAAGCTTGGCGACGGCGTGCGGTCTGCATGCCCGGTCGTTGTGGGTCAAATGCGGGCGTTCATTCCGTGCTTCGCGTTGGCGGGCACGCTGCTGTTCTGCCCTTTGACACCGTTATGGGCCGCACCCGACGATCACGGCGGCGAGACTTCGCCGCCGGCGCCCGCGGCGACGCCGGTCGCCGATCCCGCACTGATCGGTGCGATCAGGGACCTCTCCAGCAACGGCCAGGCGCTCGATCAACTGGTCGAATTCGACGCGGTTGCCCTGCAACAGCTCTATGCCGGCCGCGACTACGAACCGATCTGGGTGGCGAATGCCGGGATGCAGCCGCTAGGCGAGACTCTGCTAAGCACGCTGGAGCGATTGCAGCGCAGCGGCGCTCTGCCCGACAACGCGGATGTTGCCGCCGCGAGCGCTCGCCGGGGCGCCGCGGCAACCGCCGGCCTGGCCGAGCTGGAGCTGCTTCTGAGCAGCGCGCTGATCCGCACGGCCGTGGATCCCGAAAATCTCCTCGCGCCGGGACCGCGTCCGCAGGCCCTGGAGGCGGCGGCTGCCGGTGACGACAGCGAACAGTTCCTGCATCAATGGTTGCCGCCCGATCCGACGTTCTGGCGGCTGCGGGCCGCGATCGACGGCTACCGGGCCATCGCCGAGCGCGGCGGCTGGCCGAGCGTGAGCGTCGGACCGAAGCTCGATCCGGGCGTGCGGGACGGGCGCATCGCGCAAATCCGCCAGCGCCTGGTGGCCGCAGGCGATCTTGCGGGCGACAGCGCCGAACCGGATGTCTATGACGATGCCCTCATCGAGGCCGTCAAACGGTTTCAGGCACGGCACGGGCTGGCGCCCGACGGAGTCATCGGCTTCGGCACGATCGATGCCTTCAACGTGCCGGCCGAGGCGCGGCTGGCCGCGATGATCTTAAATCTGCGTCGCCTCTACGCGCAGACGCGCGACTGGGGCGACAACTATGTGATGGTCAATCTCGCTGCCGCGCAGCTCAAGCTGGTCCAGGGCGGCGCCATCACGGCGTCCTACAATGTCATCGTCGGCCGCCGGGACCGGCCAACCCCGGAAGTCCACAGCGCGATCAATCGACTGGAGTTCAATCCCTACTGGAACGTTCCCGCCGGCATCTATGCGAAGGACTTCCTGCCGAAGCTGCGCAAGGATCCCGCCTTTATCAATCACTACCACAACATCCGGGTGTATCGAGCGTCGGAGCCTGCGAACGAGGTCGATCCCAGCACCATCGATTGGTTCAGCCCGGAAGCCAAGCAGATGCGGCTGCACCTGCGCCAGGATCCCGGACCGGAGAACGCCCTCGGCCCTGCCAAGTTCCTGTTCCCGAATTCCTACGACGTGTATCTGCACGGCACCAACAAGCAGTCGCTGTTTGCCAAAGCAGATCGTTTCCTCAGCTCCGGTTGCATACGCCTGCCCGATCCACTCGGATTTGCCGTGTTGCTCCTGAAGAACGACCCGAACTGGCCGCGCGCGAAGATCGATGCCGCGGTCGCGGCCAAGACGAACCGCGGCGTGCCGCTCGCGACGCCGCTGCCGGTTCACCTGGTCTACGATACGGCATGGGTCGACGAAGCCGGCACCGTGCAGTTCCGCCCGGACGTCTATGGCCGCGACCAGAAGGAAACCGCCGTCGCCGAACGCGGCGGCAAGGGCTAGCGGTCGTCTGTTGCGCGCCAACGCAAGACGCCGAGGAGGATAAGCCCGAGCCAGCCTGCCATCAGGGCGACACCCCCAAAGGGCGTGATCCAGGCAAACGCCCGGACATGCGTGAGGGCCAGCAAATAGAGACTGCCGGCAAAAAGAACAATGCCGGCCAGGAAAGCCCAGGCAACCGCCTGCAAGACGCGGCGCTGCCTGCCCGGCTGAGGGCGGACGAGCAGCGAGGCCACGACGAGCAGCGCGAGTGCATGCCACATCTGATAACGGCTGCCGGTATCGAGCCAGCCGAGCGCATCGGCATCCAGAACCGATCGCAGGCCATGGGCGGCAAAGGCGCCCATGGCGATCGCCATCAATCCGTTCACTGCGGCAGCAACCAGCCAGGAATCCAGGACAGGAGGGAAGGTGATCCCTCCGCGGAATCCGCCTACTAGACTCGTCCTGGCAGCGAGTCGCACCCTCGAGTCGGGATCACGCAGGAGTGGCGTCAACAGTTCCAGATAGCTCCGGATGGCGTCCCACCACTCGCG
>JBGPEQ010000010.1:0-19859 GCA_041482855.1 Dongiaceae bacterium
ACCTGGGGCTGGTATTCCTATGACCCCGACTTGAACCTGTTTTACTACGGGTCGGGCAACCCCAGCACTTGGAACCCGGTGCAGCGGCCCGGCGACAACCGCTGGTCGATGACGATCTTTGCCCGCAATCCCGACACCGGCATGGCCAAGTGGGTCTATCAGATGACGCCCCACGACGAGTGGGACTATGACGGCATCAACGAGATGATCCTCGCGGACGTGAGTGTTGGCGTGAAGGCCCACAAGGCGCTCGTCCACTTCGACCGTAATGGCTTCGGCTACACGCTGGACCGCGACAGCGGCGCCCTGCTGGTAGCGCAGAAGTTCGATCCGGCTGTCAACTGGGCGACGGGCGTCAACCTGGAGACCGGGTTGCCGGACCGCGTTGCCGACTTCTCGACCCAGCACAACGGCGAGGACACTAACAGCAAGGGCATCTGCCCGGCGGCCCTGGGTTCGAAAGACCAGCAGCCGGCGGCTTATTCGCCGAAGACGAAGTTGTTCTACGTGCCGACGAACCACGTCTGCATGGACTATGAGCCGTACAAGGTGAGCTACACGGCCGGCCAGCCCTACGTCGGCGCGACGCTCAGCATGTATCCGGCGCCTGGCGGCACCAACCTCGGCAACTTCATCGCCTGGGATGCCAGCACCGGGAAGATCAAGTGGTCGGATCCGGAGCCCTTCTCGGTATGGTCCGGCGCTCTCGCCACGGCCGGCGATGTCGTGTTCTACGGAACGCTCGAGGGCTATCTGAAGGCCGTCGATCCGGAGACCGGCAAGGAGTTGTGGAAGTTCAAGACTCCGTCCGGCATCATCGGCAACGTCAACACCTACGAGCGGAACGGCAAGCAGTACATCGCCGTCCTGTCCGGCGTCGGCGGTTGGGCCGGCATCGGTCTGGCGGCTGGCCTCATGAGCGAGGACAACGCCGCCGCTTGGCATGGTGCTGTCGACCAGGGTCACAAGGGAGCAGGTACGGCGGTCGACACCGCCGGACTGGGCGCGGTCGGGGCCTACAAGTCACTCTCCGACTACACCCAGCTGGGCGGCGTGTTGACGGTGTTTGCGCTCCCCTAGGCTTTCGAATGCTCTGAACGACTAATCGCGCCCGGCATCGGATGCTTCCACATCAGATGCCGGGCTTCTTTTTTGCCGCAGATGACGGCAGGAATCCGCGCCCAAGATGAAGAGGATCCATGATCAAGTTGCGTCTGGCCCACCCGCTCGCCCTGCTGTCCACGATTCTCGCGCTCGTCGCTTTGCCGATCGAGCGCGCGCAACCGGCGCCCTTCGATCCCGAACATCCCTATGCGGTGAAGGATGACGGCACTGTCGACTGGTACACCTACAGCGGTTTCCGGCGCTATCACTCGGACTGCCACGTCTGCCACGGCCCGGACGGACTCGGCAGCTCGTTCGGCCCGGCGTTGGCGGATTCTCTGAAGTCCCTCACCTACGACCAATTCATCGATACCGTCACCAACGGTCGCAAGAACGTCAACACCTCCAACGACAAGGTCATGCCATCCTTCGGATTGAATCCGAACGTGATGTGCTACATCGACGATATCTATGCCTATCTGAAGGCGCGCTCCGACGGCAAGATCGGTCGCGGCCGGCCGCCGAAGCACGATGACAAGCCGCCGGAGGCCAAGCAACACGAGTCAGATTGCATGCCTACGGGCGGATGAGCATTTCGATGCGCGTCCCCGCAGCAATCGCCTTCCTGTCGATCGGTCTGGCGTTGGCTGGGCGTCCGGCCGCGGCGCAGACGGGCGAGACGGTCGACCATACGATGTTGCGGGTCTGCGCCGACGCCAACAACATGCCGTTCTCCAACGACAAGGGCGAAGGATTCGAAAACAAGATTGCCGAGCTGCTGGCCGGAGACCTCGGCGTCCCCGTCCACTACACCTATTTTCCGGATACGATCGGGTTCATCCGCAACACGCTCGGCGCGCGCAAGTGCGATCTCATCATGGGCACCGCGGCGGGCAACGAACTCGTACAAAACAGCAACCCGTACTATCGCTCGACCTACGCTTTCATCTATCGCCCGGACGTTCACCCCGTGACGTCCGTCGACGATCCAGTGTTGCAATCGGCTTCGATCGGGATTGTCGCGGGCACGCCGCCAGTAACGTTGCTGGCGCAGAAGGGGCTTCTCGACCACCTGCGCAGCTATCAGCTCCTGGTCGATACGCGGTTCAATTCTCCGGCGCGTGATCTGGTCCATGATGTCGCCACCGGCGCGGTGGATATCGGCATCCTCTGGGGTCCGATCGCCGGCTATTACGCGAAGCAGGAGACGCCGCCGCTCGTCGTCACGCCGCTGCCGGCGCAGGAAGGGCCGATGCAACTCGACTTTCGCATCACCATGGGTATCCGTCCCAACGAACCCGAATGGAAGCGGACGATCAACGGCCTGATCCGCAAGAAGCAGAAAGAGATCGATCAGATATTGCTGAGCTACGGCGTCCTGCTGCTCGACGAAAAGGGGCAGGCGATCACGCAGTAGCGGCGCGCCGCCGGCCGCCGCGGCGATCTATGCGCTCGGCGCCGGTTGCGCGATCTGTCGGCGGATGCGGTCGACGACTTCGGGCTCGGCGCGGTCGCGGCGCGGCGTGTCGATGGCGACGATCGATTGCACCGATCCCGGCGCGGCCGTCAGGACGACCACGCGATCGGCCAGCCGGGCGGCTTCGCGCGTATCGTGGGTGACGAACAGGACGGTCGTGGGCCGCGCCTGCCAGATCTCGAGCAGGAGCGCGCGCAGGCGGTCGGCGGTCGGCTCGTCGAGCGAGACGAACGGCTCGTCCATGAGCAGGAGGTCGGGCGCCACTGCGAACGCCCGCGCCAGGGCAACCCGCCGGGCCATGCCGACCGACAGGCGCTCCGGATACGCGTGGCGAGACTCCGTGAGGCCTGTGGCCTTCAACAGCTCATCGACAATTCCGGGACGCGCCTGCGCGGGATCGAGCACGAGCGCGATGTTCTCTTCGACCGTGCGCCAAGGCAGCAGGCGCGGCGTTTGGAAGACGTAGCCGATCACCGGCCGCGGCCTTCCCGCGGCGCGCGGCAGCGCGATCGTGCCGTCGAAATCGCTGTCGAGCCCGGCGATGATGTTGAGCGAGGTCGTCTTGCCGCAACCGGACGGGCCGAGCAGGCAGACGAATTCGCCGCTCCGCACGGCGAACCGCAGGCCCTTGATCGCCGTCACCGCCGATGCCTGGCCCACCGCCGGAAACCGCTTCAGCACGATATCGATATGGAGTTCGTTCACCGCCGCCACTGGTTGGCGCGCCGTTCGAGCGGCCGCAGGAGAGCGAGTTCGATGGCTTGGATCACGGCGACGAAGGCGATGGTGTAGGCGAGGATGCCCGCGACGTCGAACAGGCTGAAGAAGGTGCCGATCTGAAAGCCGACGCCGTTGCTGCGGCCCATCAGTTCGACGACCAGCACGATCTTCCAGATCAGCGCCAATCCGGAGCGCGCGGCGACGACGATGAAGGGGAACAGCTCGGGCAGGACAATATGCCGCAGCGTCTTCGCCCGCCCCAGGCGGAACACCTCGGCCATCTCCAGATGGTCGCGATTGAGAGCGCGGGCGCCCTCGCGCAACGTGACGATGACGTTCGGAATCTTGTTGAGGGCGACGGCGGCGATGGCGGCCGCCTCGATCAGGCCGAACCAGACGTAGCACAGCACGATCGTCACGAGCGCGGGAATGTTGAGGAACAGCACCAGCCAGCCGTCGAAGAAGCGGTCGAGGCGCGGCCGCCTTCCCATGGCGATGCCGATGGCGATGCCGATCGACATCGCCAGCGCGAAGCTGACGGCAACGCGGGCCAGCGTGATGCCGATATGATAGGGCAGGCTGCCGTCGGCGATGCCGTCGACGAGAACACCGGCGACGGTCCGCGGCGAGGGCAGCTTGCGCGGGTCGGCCGCGAGAGAGGCCAGCTGCCACAGCAGCAGCAGCACGCCGAAGGACAGGGTCCGCTGCCAGCCGCCGCCGACCAGGCGTTTCGCGGTCAATAGGTCACCGCTGACCAGAACGTTCCGGGCTGCAGTTCGGCGCTTTTACCGATCAGCTCCTCGCCGCCGAGCTTGGCCATCACGCCGAACAGCTTGGCCGCGTCGACCCGCTCGGTCTCTCCCCAGTGGGCGGGAATTCCCTTGCGGAAGCCGGCGCGCAGGGCGGCGAAGGTGGCGTCGTCGGGCGCCTTCATCAGCGGGCGCAAGCGCTCCCATTCGGCATCGGAACGGGCGAGCAGATCCTTGGCGTTACGGCTCGCCCGCACGAGCGCCAGCAGATCGTCCTTGTGCGCCAACGCCCAATCCTCATCGAAGACATAGCCCAGGAGCGGCACTTGCGTCTCGATCCCCAGCTCCTTCTGGGCATCTTCGACGCCGATGAGCTTCTTGTAGCCCTTGGCCTCGAGCTCGGCGATGAAGTTCCAGGAGTTGATGACGGCATCGAGCCGGCCCGAGAGGATCTCCTCATTGAGCAGGGGCGGCGCGCCGAACACCTTTTCGACGGTCGTATCCAGCTCGATGCCGTGGCGCTGTTGCGCTAGGGCCCGGATGACGAGCCAGTTCTTGTCGACCGGCCCGCCGGAGATGCCGAGCTTCTTGCCCTTGAGGTCGGCGAGGCTGGCGACGGTCGAATCCGGGGGCAGCATGAGCGCGCCGACCGATGTCGAGAACGGCACGAAGGTAAAGCGGGCGCCGGCGGCCCGCTGGCGCGTGACCCACAGCCAGTCGGTCACGATCACATCGACCGCGCCGGCCTGCAGGGCCACCGCGGTGGCGCCGGTATTGGCGAGATCGACGATTTGAAGATCGAGACCTTCGGCCTTGTCGTATCCGTTGGTCTTGATGACGTCGAGTTCCCAATTGACGGTGCCGAACTTGAGGACGCCGAGCTTGATGGTGCCCGCCGACGCAGGTCCGTTGCCCAGAACGACCAGCGAGACAAGGAGCAGGCCCGCAAGCCAACGCACCGATCCCAACAGGAAAGCCATTCGATGTCCTCCAGTTCCCCGGGAATTGCGGCAGCTTCGAACATACCGAACAGAGTCGGGAGTGGTCCAATTGTCGCAGCGCTTGTGCTTTACATTGCATGGCGTGGCAGTGGTTCTTATAACAATTCTTGATTGCAGGAACAATTCTCTGCGGTGCCGATGCGGGATCGATCGACATCGCAGGAGAGGGAGGCGTGCCTTGCGGGGATCGCGAGTCCGTTGCGCCGGATTTCTTGTGGCTGCGCTGCTGACCACGGCGGCGCCGGCCGGCGCCCAGGATACGCCGGCGGATGTCGCTACCATACCGATCGCCTATATCACCGAGCGCGTGAAGGAGCTGCCGCCGTTCTCTCTCGTCGACCAGCCGACGACAGACAATGGGCTGATGGGTGCTCGCCTCGGCATCCAGGACAACAACACGACGGGCAAGTTCACGAAGCAGAACTTCACGCTCGATGAAGCCGTCGTCCCGGCTGGCGGCGACGTCGTCGCCGCGTTTCGCGGTCTGCTGGCCAAGGGTCACAAGTTCTTCGTCGCCGATCTGCCGGCGGCGCAACTCCTCGCCATCGCGGACGTGCCGGAGGCGAAGGACACGCTGCTCTTCAACGTGCAGGCCAAGGACGATGCGCTGCGCGGCGAACAGTGCCGCGCCAATGTCCTGCACACCATGCCGAACTACGCGCTCCTCGCCGATGGCCTGGCGCAGTATCTGATGTGGAAGCGGTGGGCGAACTGGTTCCTGGTCGTCGGCACGGGAGACGACGACAAGCTGTTTGCCGCCGCGCTGCGTCGCGCCGCCGACCGCTTCAGCGCCACCATCGTCGAGGAGCGCGTGTTCGATACGACACCCGGCTCGCGCCGGACCGACACCGGCTATGCCCAGATCCAGAAGCAGGTGCCGGTCTTCACCCAGGGCGTCAGCGACTACGACGTCCTCGTCGTCTCCGACGAGCGCGATGCCTTCGGCGAACATCTGCAGTATCGGACGTGGGACGCGCGGCCCGTCGTCGGCACCCAGGGGTTGGTGCCGACGGCTTGGCATCGCAGCCAGGAGCAATGGGGCGCCACCCAGATGCAGAACCGCTTCGCCAGATTCGCCGGCCGCTGGATGACCGAGCGCGATTATGCGGCCTGGCTCGCGGTGCGCAGCGTCTCCGAGGCCACCACGCGCACCAACAAGACCGACTATGCCAGCGTGAACGCCTATATCCGCGGGCCGGAGTTCGGCGTCGCCGGCTTCAAGGGCCAGAAACTCACCTTCCGCGACTGGGATGGCCAGCTGCGGCAGCCGGTGCTGCTGGCCGGGCCGCGAACGCTGGTCTCGGTTTCGCCGCAGGAGGGCTTCCTGCACCAGTTCAGCGAGCTGGACACGCTCGGCTTCGATCGTCCGGAGACCACCTGCAAACTCACAGCGCCGGCGCAATAGATACGCATACAAGACGGGCTAGGGAGGGACAGCCATGAGAGTCGGATTGATGGTCGCGGCCACCGCGCTGATCGCGGTCGGCGGCGTTCGCGGGGCTGCCGCCGAAACGATCTATGTGACCAACGAAAAGGACAACACGGTCACCGTCGTCGACGGCGCCACGCTCGAAGTGACCAAGACGATCCCAGTCGGCCAGCGCCCGCGCGGCATCACGCTGAGCAAGGACAGCAAGCGCCTCTTCATCTGCGCCAGCGACGACAACGAAATTCAGGTGTTCGATATCGCCAAGCAGGAGATCGTCGGCACGCTGCCATCCGGACCGGACCCGGAGCAGTTCGTCCTGGCGCCCGCCGGCAACCCGCTCTACATCGCCAACGAGGACGACAACATGGTGACCGTCGTCGACGTTGACACCGGCGAGAAGGTGACGGAGATCCCGGTCGGCGTCGAGCCGGAGGGCATGGGCATCAGCCCCGACGGCAAGATCTTGGTCAATACCTCCGAGACCACCAACATGGCGCATTTCATCGATACGGAGTCGCACGAGATCGTCGACAACGTGCTCGTCGATGCGCGCCCGCGCTTCGCCGAATTCACGGCCGATGGCAAGCAGCTCTGGGTGACGTCCGAGATCGGCGGCAGCGTCAACGTGATCGACACGGCGACCCGCAAGGTCATCAAGAAGATCGGCTTCGAAGTCCAGGGCCTGAACGCCGAGGCGGTCCAGCCCGTGGGCGTGCGCGTGACGCGCGACGGTAAGCTGGCCTTCGTGGCAATGGGTCCGGCCAACCGCGTCGCCGTCATCGACGCCCAGACATTCCAGGTGAAGGACTACCTGCTGGTCGGGCAGCGCGTGTGGCAGATGGCGTTCAACGCCGATCAGTCGCGGCTCTACACGACCAACGGCAACAGCAACGACATCTCCGTCATCGACGTCGCCAACCTCGAGGTCATCAAGTCCATCACCGTCGGCAACCAGCCCTGGGGCGTTGCCGTTGCGCCCTGACGGGATTCGCCCTTGAATGGAGCCATGAACGAGCAGGCGGCCAAAGCGCCGGCCGCAACCGCGGCCAATATTCCGGCACTGGCGATCGAAGGCTTGAGCCACAGTTTCGGCGCGCGCAAGGCGCTCGATGACGCTTCGTTCGCCATCGGCGTCGGTTCCTTCACGGTGTTGCTGGGGCCGAACGGCGCCGGCAAGACGACGCTGTTCTCGTTGGTGACCCGGCTCTACAACAACCGCGCCGGCTCGATCCGCGTCTTCGGGTTCGAAGTGCGCACGCAGCCGTCCGAGGCCCTCGCGCGCATAGGCGCCATCTTTCAGCAGCGCACCCTCGACCTCGACCTGACGGTCGCCGACAATCTGCGCTATCACGCGGCGCTCCACGGCATGAGCCGGCGCGACGCGACGCAGCGCATCGAGACCGAGCTCGGCCGGGCCGGCCTGCTCGACCGCCTCAAGGACAAGGTCCGCAGCCTCAGTGGCGGCCAGATGCGGCGGGTCGAGATCGCCGGAGCGCTGCTGCATCGGCCTCGCCTTCTGCTGTTGGACGAGCCCACGGTCGGCGTCGATATCGGCGCCCGCCAGGCCATTCTCGATCACGTCCATCGCCTGTGCCGTGAGGATGGCCTGGGCGTGCTGTGGGCGACCCATCTGATCGACGAGGTCAATCCCGGCGATGACGTGGTGGTGCTGCATCAAGGGCGCGTCCTCGCCCATGGCGATGTCGATGCGGTGGCGCGTGCCGCCGACGCGCCCAACATCCGCGCCGCCTTCACCAAGCTGACGGGAACCGGAAAGCCGTGACCATCGTCCAGTACGCCCGCTGCTTCAACGGCATCTTCATCCGGGAGATGCTGCGCTTCGTGAATCAGTACGGCCGCTTCTTCGCCGCCCTGGTGCGGCCGCTGGTGTGGCTGTTCATCTTCGCGGCGGGCTTCCGCTCGGTGCTTGGCGTCTCCATCATCCCGCCTTACCATACCTACGTCCTCTACGAGGTCTACATCACGCCGGGTCTGATCGGCATGATCCAGCTGTTCAACGGCATGCAGAGCTCGCTCTCGATGGTCTACGATCGCGAGATGGGCAGCATGCGCACGCTGATGGTGAGCCCGATGCCGCGCTGGTACCTGCTGACCAGCAAGCTGCTGGCGGCCGTGCTCGTGTCCATCCTGCAGGTCTTCGTCTATCTCGCCATCGCCTCGCTGTTCTTCCGCATCCGGCCGCCGGTCTACGGCTATTTCACGATGATGCCGGCCCTTATCCTGGCCGGCCTCATGCTGGGCTCGATCGGCCTCCTGCTGTCCTCGCTGATCAAGCAGCTCGAGAACTTCGCCGGCGTCATGAACTTCGTGATCTTCCCGATGTTCTTCGCGTCGTCCGCCCTCTATCCGCTGTGGAGAATGAAGGAATCGAGCCTGACCCTCTATTATGTCTGCGCCTGGAATCCCTTCAGCCACGCGGTCGAGCTGGTCCGCTTCGCGCTCTACGGACAGGTGAATTGGCAGGCGCTCGGCGTCGTGCTGGCCTATCTGTTCGTGTTCCTGGCGGCGGCGATCTACGGCTATGATCCATCGCGCGGCATCATCGCCCGGCGCGGCGGCCCCGGCGGCCCGCCGGGCTGATGGCGCGTGTCAGTGAAGGCGGGATGAGCAATGCGTCGTAGTCGTCGCGCGAGTCGGACGTCACTGCTCCTGGCGATAGCGGCGCACCGGATTGCGCTCACGGTTCTCGTCGCGGCGCTGGGTCTCGTGAATGCCCGTTCAGTCGCCGCCGCCAACGGCCAGGATCCGGATTGGCCCTGTATTCAGCGCAAGGTTTCCGAGATCTCGCCGGCGCAGGTATGGAGCGGGCCGCCGTTCGATGCGGTCAGCGACACCTGGCGGGACGACGGCCCGCTGGCCGAACTCGCCGCCGCCATCGCGTCGCGCCGGACCGAGATGGCCGACGCCAAAGGAAGGATCGCGGAGTTTGCGACCGCGGCCGGGATTGACAGGAACCGCCGGCTCACATTGCTGTTTGCCGGCGTCCTCGCCACCATCAACGCCGAGCGCAGCTCGATCTTGGCGGGGATCGGGCGCTACGCCCGCCGGCAACACGGCCTCGCCGACAAGATCGCGAGCGAGGCGGCCGAACTGGACCGGCTGCCCGCCGAGGGCGGGAGGGAAGATGAAATCGCCCGCCGTGAGGATTTGTCGGATGTCCAGACCTGGGACACACGGATTTTTCGCGAGCGCGAGCGATCGCTACGCTATGTCTGCGAACTGCCCACCCTGCTCGAACAGCGGGCCTTTGCCCTCGGCAAGGAGATCGCCGCGCAGCTGAAAAAATAGGCAGCTTTGGGCCGTCCAAAAACGTTAAAATTCCTTGCATAACGGACTCGCTGACGCTAGTTTATAATCGTTCAAGGTTTGAACATGCGCTTTCGTGACGACTGCCATTATGGGAGGATCTGCGATGGCATGGACAACTCCGAGTGTGCTTGAAATCTGCGTCGGCCTCGAGATCAACAGCTACGCCTGCGCGGACATCTGATCTGGAATTTTGGTGCTCCGACCGGCCGCTTGATGCGACTATCCCGCTGCGGCGGGATGTCGAGGCGGCCGCGGAGCACCTCTGACACGATCAATCGGTGTGTTACGGCTGCTCGTCCTGGGGTCCGCCGCAGGCGGCGGCTTTCCTCAGTGGAACAGTAATGACGCGGCGTCGAAGCGGGCGCGTGCGAAGGACGCGGCTGCACCCTGCCGTACCCAGTCATCGCTCGCCGTAACTTGCGACGACCGCCGGTGGGTGATCTTCAACGCCTCGCCGGATCTGCGTCAACAGATCAACGATAACCCGGCGCTCCATCCGAAGAACGGTCTGCGTCATAGCCCGATAACGGGCGTCGTGCTGACCAATGGCGATGTCGACCATATCGCGGGCCTGCTGACCTTACGGGAGAGTTATCCCTTTTCGCTCTACGCGACCGATCGTGTGTTGTCGGTCCTGCGCGCCAACAGCATCTTCAATGTGCTGAACCCGGAATACGTGGAGCGCCGGCGCATGCGGCTCAACGAACCCTTCGAAGTCTCCGATCGCAACGGCCAGGGCACCGGTATCGTCATCGAGGCCTTCGCTGTTCCCGGCAAAGTCGCGCTCTACCTCGAGGATGCAACCGCCGGGAGCAACTTCGGCACCCAACCGGAGGACACCGTGGGACTGCGAATCGCCACGCGCGACAACAGGTCGCAGTGCTTCTATGTTCCCGGCTGTGCGGCGCTGACCGATGATCTCGCGGGTCGCCTCGCCGGCACGCCGCTCGTTCTGTTCGACGGCACGCTGTGGCGCGACGACGAGATGATCGTCGCCGGGGTCGGAACCAAGACCGGCCGCCGCATGGGGCACATGAGCGTGTCGGGCGTCGATGGCACCATCGCGGCCTTCGAGAAGCTGGGCGTGCGGCGCAAGGTCTTCGTGCATATGAATAACAGCAATCCGATCCTGCTTGCCGATTCTCCGGAGCGCGCGGCCATTGCCCAAGCCGGCTGGGAAGCGGCCCACGACGGCATGGAGATCACGCTGTGACGGAGCTATTGCTTCCGGAGGAGTTCGAGCGGCGCCTGCGCCAGATCGGCGAGGAGCGCTATCACAGCAAGCACCCGTTCCATCATCTGCTGCACGAAGGCAAGCTGAACAAGGGCCAGCTGCAGGCCTGGGTGCTCAACCGCTTCTACTATCAGCGCAGCATTCCGCTCAAAGATGCAGGCCTGATGTCGCGGGCCGAAGACCCGGCCTTCCGGCGCGAGTGGATCCACCGCATTCTCGACCACGACGGCACGGAGGGCACCGAGGGCGGCATCGATCGCTGGCTGATATTGGCCGAAGGCGTAGGGCTCGACCGCGACTACGTGCAGTCGCTGAGCGGGCTCCTGCCGTCGACGCGTTTCGCCGTCGACGCCTATGTCCGCTTTGTGCGCGACAAGAGCCTGCTGGAGGCCGTGGCATCGTCGCTCACCGAGCTGTTTGCGCCCGACCTGCATAAGACCAGAATCGCCGCGCTGCTCGAAAACTACGACTTCGCCAACGAGCGCACTCTCGCCTATTTCAAGAAGCGACTCGACCAGGCGCCGCGCGACGTGAAGTTCGGGTTGAGCTATGTGCTGCGCGAGGCGCGCACGCGCGACCAGCAGGAGGCGTCGCTCGCCGCGCTGCGCTTCAAGACGGACGTGCTGTGGGCGCAACTCGATGCGCTTCACTTCGCCTATGTGGCGCCGGGCCTGATCCCGCCGGGCGCCTTCGTCCCCGAGGACCGGCGGTGAGCGAGCGCGCCCTCGTCGGCGAAGCATCGGTGCCGCGACTGGCGCGCGGAACGCGGCTGCAGTTCGACAAGCACCGGGATCAATGGATCGTGCAGGCGCCCGAGCGGCTGTTCGTCCTCGATCCGATCGCGCTCGAGATCGTCCAGCGCTGCGACGGCATCGCCTCCGTCACCGCCATCGTCGACGAACTCGCTGCCAAGTACAATGCGCCGCGCGAGGTCATTCTGCGCGACGTCAACAACGTGCTGCAGGATTTCGCCGACAAGCGGGTGATGAGCCTATGAACCAGGTCTCGCCGCCGCTGGCGCTGCTGGCCGAGCTTACTCACCGCTGTCCTCTGCAGTGTCCGTACTGCTCCAACCCGCTCGCTCTCGAGCGGGCGAGCCAGGAGCTGACGACGGCGGAATGGACGCGCGCCATCGACGAGGCGGCGGCGATGGGCGTGCTGCAAATCCACTTCTCCGGCGGCGAGCCGACGGTGCGGCCCGACCTCGAAGATCTCATCCGCCACGCCCATGACGGCGGCCTCTACACCAATCTCATCACTGCCGGCGTGCTGCTCGACGAACGCCGGATCGCGCGCTTGGTCGAGGCCGGTCTCGACCATTTGCAGCTCAGCTTCCAGGACAGCGAGCCCGGCGGCGGCGACCGCATCGGCGGCTTCAAGGGCGGCCACGCCAAGAAGATCGAGGTTGCGCGCCTGATCAGGGCGGCCGGACTGCCGCTGACGTTCAACCTGGTCGTGCATCGCCAGAACCTGCACCACCTGGAAGATCTCATCGCCATGGCGCTCGATCTCGATGCCCATCGCATCGAGATCGCCCATGTCCAGTACTACGGCTGGGCCTTCCGCAATCGGGCGGCGCTGATGCCCACGCGCGAACAACTCGACGCCGCCACCGCGACGGTGACGGCGGCGCGCGAGCGCCTGAAGGGCCGGGTCGTCATCGACTATGTCGTGCCCGATTATTATGCCCGCCGGCCGAAGTCCTGCATGGGCGGGTGGGGACGGCAGTTCCTCAACATCTCGCCGGCCGGCAAGGTCCTGCCCTGCCACGCTGCGGAATCCGTTACGACACTGAGCTTCGATTCGGTGCGGCAGCGGCCGCTGGCGGATATTTGGTTGCACTCAGAAGCCTTCAACCGTTTTCGCGGTACCGAGTGGATGGCGGAACCCTGCCGCTCCTGCGATCGGCGCGAGATCGATTGGGGCGGCTGCCGCTGTCAGGCCTTCGCGATCCTCGGCGATGCCGCCGCGACCGATCCGGCCTGCGGTTTGTCGCCCCATCATGAAGACCTGGTGCGCTTGGCCGAGACCGATGCCGCAAGCGAGGCGCCGCCGTTCGAATACCGGCGCATCGGGGCTCGCTGATTTTCAGGGATGTTATCTCTCGCTCGATCGATTGAGTCGAGCGATCGTCCGCCTCGGCGATCGGCGCGGCCAAGCTGGTGCCGCGCGCCGATCAGCCGGGCGGGTGTTCCGTCAGGCCGGCTGGATCAGCCGACCGTCTTGCCGATCGAGGTGCGCGTGCACTTGACCTTCACGTACTCGTCGTCGCGCTGGCCGGTCAGCGCGGTGTCCGCGATATAGGCCTGGCCGTAGAAGCCGCACATCATCTCGTTCTGGGCCTCCGGCCCGTTGATGACATCGATGGCGTTGTTCATCTGGCAGTCAGGCGGCGACAGGTTGATAGAGCACACCAGGATCAGGACCTTGAACATCTCACGAGGGCTCCCGCCCACTTTGGCTTCGGCACGGTGTCCGTTTTGGACTCCGTATCTCGAGCGCTTGGTTCGACTCTAGGGGACACCGCCTTAACAATTCTTAACAAAACTCTTGCGGCTTTCTTAACGCGGCGATCCCAGACCCGAACCCATGGGCCGCCCTGGCCCATGCTTGGAATCTAGGCGGGAAGCGCAGATTTCAGCGTGACGCCAGTCACGAAGAAGCCGGTGCAACCCACTGATCGAGTGATTGAAATCACAGAATGGCGCAATTCGGTGGGTGCCGACGGCGGCACGGGGTCAGAAGAGCTCGAGCTGCGGGGCCTGAGCTTTGCTGCGCGCTGCTTCGAAGCGGCTGTGCCGCAGCAGTTCCTCCTGAATATCTTGCAGATAGGGCGACGGCGGCAGGCTCCGCACCGCGCCCCGCCACATCCGCTTCTGCGCCCGCATAAGGAACAAGCGATCCTCCGCGCGCGTCATGGCGACATAAAACAGCCGCCGTTCCTCCGCGAGGTTCTCGGCGGCCGCGCCGTTGCCCCACCGCAGCGGCAGGATGCTATCCTCTAGGCCAGCCACGAACACGATGGGGAATTCGAGTCCCTTCGCCGCGTGCATGGTCAAGAGCGAGACGCGATCGGCGCGCGGGTCCCAGAGATCGGCTTCGGTTGCTTGAGCGGCCGACTCCGGGAAGCGGTCGTGGTCGCCGCGACAGCCCTGCGCCAACGTCGCGAGTTGTGCGATCGCCGATTGGAGCGCGGGCGCGTCGAAATCAGCAGCTTGCTCGGCCAGGCGAGTCGCCGCTGTCAGCAGCCGCGACTCCAGCGATTGACCGCTGCTCTCGCTGGCCGGCAGATCCTCCAACGCTCGCATCAGCGCGGCCACGGCCGGCTGGTCCATGAGCCGTTCATGCGAGTGCTTCTGGTACGGCATGCCCGAGCGCGCGAATGCTTCGCACAGGGCGGCGCTCTGCGCGTCCGTCCGATAGAGCACGGCGAAGTCGGAGAAGGAGAGATTCGTCATCGCTCCGTCCGTCGTGCGGCCGCTGTCGATGGAGAAGAAACTGTGCCCGCCGATCAGCTGCTCGATCGAGTGTACGACGAACTCCGCCTCGGCCCGCTCGGTCGGCGCGACATGGATTGTGATATGTTCGAGCATGTCGCGCACGATCTCCGCCGTGCGCGATTCGCCGGCCGCGGATTCAATGACCTGCGCCGAGGCGGACACGATGGTCCCGCTCGATCGATAGTTGCGCGTCAAGTGGATGGCGGTGGCGTCGGGGTAGTCGTCGCGGAATCGGGCAAAGATCGCTGCATCCGCGCCGCGGAACCCGTAGATCGCCTGCTGAGGATCGCCGATGGCGCAGAGGTTGCTTCCCGCCAGCGCCAGGATTCTCAGCAGCGCATATTGATTGGCATCGAGATCCTGGAATTCGTCGACGCATATCCACTGGAAGCGCTCTCGATAGTGCGCGGCGATTCCAGGCTCGCCGTTCAGCAGCCGGAGGGTGAGCCCCACCAGATCGTCGAAATCGATCCAATTGCGCATGGACATCGCCTGCCGATAGGCGCGCGCGGCGTCTGCGACCTCGGCTGTGGCCGGTTGCTGCGTGCGCTTGGCGCTCGATATCGCCTGCAGCAGGCTGCGGGCCTTACGTTCCGACACGCTCAGGAGCGACGCCAGCATGACGACGCGCTCGGCATCGTCGGCAACGCGGAAGCCACGCTGCAGGCCGGCGGCGTTGGCGTGTTCGCGCAGGATGGCAAGGCCGAGCGAGTGAAAGGTGTGGACCGCGATTCGCTCGCCGCAGTCAGGCAGCAGCTTCGCGAGTCGCTCCTTCATCTCGGCCGCCGCGCGCCGCGTGAAGGTGATGGCGAGGCAGGACTCCGGCGCCACGCCTTCGTCGGCCACGAGATGGGCGATGCGATGGGTGAGCGTCCGCGTCTTGCCTGAGCCCGGACCGGCGATGATGAGCAGCGGGCCATGCACTATTGCCGCCGCGGCGCGCTGGTCTTGATCGAGACCCGCTAGAGTGGCGGAGGATGCGACGCTCGCTGTGATCGTCGGCGCTTTGCTGGGAAGAATCGCCGCGCGCGGTGTCGCGGCCGGCACCGGCAGATGCTCCCTCATCCCCGATGCTTGCTCCCTAGCTTCCGTCTTCGGCAGATCGAACAAGAGTCCGCCGGCGGTATGACGGCGCAATTCGGATGGCTCGAACAAGCGGATGACGCCGTACTCTCCATCATAGCCGGCGTCGCGGATCACCCTGCCGGCGCGCAGGCGTGCGATGCCTTCGGCCAAGAGCGAAGATTCCGCGCGGGCGATGTCTTCGACCGGGACCTGTTCCAGAATCGAAAGCTCGGCGCCGAGGTTCGACAGCAGCCGCTCATAGTTGCGTTCGACCGTCTGGCTGGTCGGCCCGCTGGCGGTGATTTCAGAGAGTATCTCCGGCAGCGGCACCAGGCTGCACACCTTGCCGGCGGTTGGCGGCGGCGCGAGCTCCGCTTCGGCGCGGTCGGCCAAGGCGTCGACGCGGTGCAAGACGCCGACCGTGACCGGCTGGCCGCAGACGGGGCAGCGACCACCCTGCGCCTTGGTCTCGTCCGGCGTGAGCCGGACGTTGCACTTGCGGTGGCCGTCCAGATGGTACTTGCCCTCCTCCGGGAAGAACTCGACGGTGCCGACATAGCCATCGCCCGTCTCCAGCGCGCGGCGCAACGCGAAATAATCCACGTCGGTGTCGAACAGCGTGGCCTCGCGCCCGAGCTTCGGCGGCGAATGGGCGTCGGAGTTGGAGACGAGCCGATAGCGATCCAGGAACGAGATGCGCCAATTCATGGCCGGGTCGGACGACAGGCCGGTCTCGACGGCGAAGATGTGGTCGGCGAGGTCGCCATAGCATTCGGCGATCGTATCGAAGCCCGAGCGCGAGCCCAGCACGGCGAACCAGGGCGTCCAGATGTGCGCCGGCACGAGATAGGCGTCGGGGCTCGCTTCCAGCACGATCTCCAGCAGGTGTCGCGAGTCGAGGCCGAGGATCGGCCGTCCGTCCGAGGCGATGTTGCCGATGCGCGCCAGCCGCGCGGCGAAGCGATCGGCGGCCGCGAAGTCCGGAACATAGACGAGGTGGTGGACCTTTCGCGTCAGCTCGCCCTTCTTGTAGATGGTCGAGATCTCCACCGACAGCATGAAGCGCGTCTGCCCGTTGCAGCTGGGCGGCAGACGCTCGTCGACGGCTCGCGCGATGTCGTCGCGCAGACGGAACAGGCCGGGCTCGGCCGGCAGCAGCTTCTCTTTCAACTCCGCGAGCCAGACCGGGTGCGTGAAATCACCGGTGCCGACGACGGTGATGCCCTTCTTGCGTGCCCAATAGGCAAGGTGTTCGAGGTCGCAATCCTTGCTCGTGGCGCGGGAATACTTCGAGTGGATATGCAGATCGGCATGAAAGCGCATCGGCCTGCGTCCCGCGGTATCCGGCACGAGTCGCGTCCTGCGAATCGGCCCCGTTTCCGAAAGGATAGCACGTCCGGCTGTGCGCAAGTCCGATTTCGACCTAAGCGCCGCGGCGTTTGACGCCTTTGGTCGGCGGCGCAGTGAGCGGATCATCCGGCCAGGGATGCTTCGGGTAGCGGCCGCGCAATTCGGCGCGCACGGCAGCGTAGCCGCTGCGCCAGAAGCCTTCGAGGTCCTGGGTCACCTGCACGGGCCGGCCGGCCGGCGACAGCAGATGGATCAGGATCGGCACCCGTCCATCCGCCACCGTCGGCGTGGTCCGTGCGCCGAACATCTCCTGCAGCTTCACGGCCAACACTGGCGACTCCCCGCTGTAGTCAATGGTCACGCTTCGGCCCGTGGGCACATCGATATGGGTCGGCGCCAATCGATCGAGTTCGCGCCGCTGTTTCCAATCGAGCCTGTCGAGCAGCGCGGCGCCGACGTCGATGCGAGCGAGATGCGCGCGGCGGGTGATGTCGTCCAGATGCTCGCCCAGCCACGCCAGCGGTTCCGCTGCGAGCGCCGCATCGGAAACGTCGGGCCATCCCTCGGGATCGAGCCGGCGCAGAAAGGCGATGCGTGCCTGGATGGCGCGCGCGTCCGGCGTCCAGGGCAGTGCCGAGAGTCCGAGTTGCCGGATGCCATCGGCCATGGCGCGCGCCAATGCCTGGGGATCGGGCGCGGCGATCGGCTTGCGATCGAGGACGAGCGCGCCGAAGCGGCGCTCGCGCGTGGCGACGACGCTCTCGCTTCGCGCATCCCAGGCGATCTCTTCCGCCTCGTCAAACCGGTCCGCGAATTGCTCCTCGATCGCCGCGCGATCGATCGGAGCGGCGAGGAAGATGCGCGCCGAACGGACATCGCCGTCGAGCGCCGCGACGGCCAGAAACGGCTCTTTTGCCAAGGCATCCGTGGGCGGCAGGAAGGCGCCGCGGCCGCTCGTCAGCCGGAACTGTCCGACGGCGTCGCCGCGCGCCTGGGCGATGCGATCGGGATAGGCCAGCGCGACGATCTCGCCGAGTCGGTTGAGATCGGCGATAGATGATCCGCGCTCTGCCTTTGCCAGTCGCATCCACTGCTTGGCCAATGCCTGCGCCCGATTCAGCGCCGTGCGGTCAACGGACTCCGCGCGTTCTCCCCGCAATATGGCGATGCGCGCGCGCAAGTCCGCGTCGCGGTCGTTGGTCGCCCCGCGGAACAGGTCGCGCTCCCCGAGTATGGCGGCGGTCTCGCAGGCGAGCCGCCCCAGACCGCGCGCGACGGCGGCCAGTATCATATGCGCAAGGCGCGGATGCAGGCCGAGGCGCCCCATCGCGCGTCCATGTGCCGTCGGATGGCCCTGCGCGTCCAGCGCGCCAAGCTGCGCCAGCAGGTCGCGCGCCTGCGCCAGGGCGCCGCTCGGCGGCGGATCGAGAAAGGCGAGGTCGTGTCCGTCGCCGGCGCCCCAGACCGCCAGCTCGAGGGCGAGCGGCGTCAGGTCGGCGGCCAGGATCTCCGGCACCGGATGGGGCGTGCGTGCGCGCTGATCCGGCTCGGTCCACAGGCGAATGCAAACCCCTGGGCCGAGCCGGCCGGCGCGGCCGCGCCGTTGGTCGGCGGTCGCCTGGCTGGCGCGCACGGTCTCGAGGCGCGTCATGCCGGAGCGCGGGTCGTAGCGCGGCACGCGCGCGAGGCCGGAATCGATGACGATGCGAATGCCCTCGATGGTCAGGCTGGTCTCGGCGATCGCGGTGGCCAGCACCACCTTGCGCTGCCCCGGCTGCGCCGGCGCCACGGCCGCATCCTGCTCCCGCGAGGCGAGGTCGCCGTAGAGGGGCGCCACGATGACGTTCGGGCCGAGATCGGCATCGGTCAGATGCGCGGCCACGCGCCGGATCTCGCGGGCGCCCGGAAGGAACGCGAGGATGCTGCCGTCCTCCTGCGCGAGGGCGTTGCCGATCGCCTGCGCCACGCCGGCTTCGATGTGGCCGGGCAGGGCACGCGAGAGGTAGCGCGTTTCCACCGGATGGGCGCGGCCTTCGCTCGTGACGATGGGGGCGTCGCCCAGCAACGCCGCGATGGGCGCGGCATCGAGCGTTGCCGACATCACGACGAGGCGCAGCGCCGGATTGAGAGCGGCGCGGGATTCGAGCGTGAGGGCGAGCGCCAGGTCACCCTCCAGCCCGCGTTCGTGGAACTCGTCGAAGACGACGCAGCCCACGCCGTCGAGAGCCGGGTCATCCTGCAGGCGCCGCAGGAACAAGCCGTCGGTGACCAGCTCGACGCGCGTGCGCGGACCGACGCGCGAGTCCATGCGCACGCGATAGCCGACCGTGTCGCCGACAGCTTCGCCCAGGTTGCCCGCCATATGGCGCGCGGCCATGCGGGCGGCCAGGCGGCGCGGCTCCAGGACGAGGATGGATTTGCCGGCCAGGAACGGCGCGGCGGCCAGCGCCAGCGGCACGCGCGTTGTCTTGCCGGCGCCCGGCGGCGCCTGCAGCACGAGCGTGCCGCGCTGCTCCAGCTCCTGGAGGATGCGCGGGATCAGCGGTTCGATCGGCAACTCGGTCACCACCACCTTGTGCGGCGGCGGCGCGGATACAGTCAATGCGGAAGGAAAAGACAGCCGGATTTACGCAAATATGTTTCACGTGAAACATTGCTGCGGGCGGAACAAAGTAGAGATTGGAACCGAGTGCTGAGCGGGCTATCATTTCGCCGCCTTCAAGCTAGCGGATTCGATCACGGTGGGTCGCCATGCCGGTGATCGACGGGTTGTTTGGCGGGGCGGAGACGGCTAAGAAGGCCTCGAACTAGGAGGTTGTCATGCGGTCCAATGCGTGGATGTGTCTGGTGGCTATCGGTGCGGTGCTCGCGCTCGCCGGGTGCAGCAATGGAGCCCGGCA
>JBGPEQ010000011.1:0-19702 GCA_041482855.1 Dongiaceae bacterium
CATCGCTGCTGCCGGGCTGCTGGAAGGCTACAAGGTCGTCCAGGCGGGGGATATGGTGCAGCTCCATGATGCAGCGCTGACCGCGGGGCTTTCGGCGCTGGCCGGGTTCGCGGCCATCGCCTTCATGATGCGCTGGCTGCGCGGCGCGAATTTCACAATCTTCGTGGCCTATCGTCTGCTGCTGGGCGCAGCACTGCTTTATCTGATCTATTTCCGAGGAACTTAGGCGCCAGCGGTTACGAAGCCTCGGCCCTGGCGAAGTGTCCGCCGCGGCGATAGGTTTCGAGATAACTCGGCAGAATGGCTTCCAGGCCCGTGGGCTGAATGCCCAATTCCGTCAGCCCCGGCAACTTGCCGGTCAGCACGTTGTCGGTCTTCAACAGACGCAGTTGGTCGAGGGTCAGCGGGGGGTGCGGCAGCAGACCAAGAATCGCCGCCTGGATCGTGGCCACCGGGAAAGGCACCGGCAAAAGCAGCCGCCGGCGGCCGATCGCAGCCAGCAGCAGCTCCATCAACTCCTTGAAGGTATAGATGCGCGGACCGGCCAATTCGAAAGTCTGCCCGGCAAATCCCGGATTCTCCAGCGCGGCCGCCGCCGCGTCCGCCACGTCGCCCACATAGATGGGTTGGAAGCGCATGCGCCCGCCGCCGATGAGCGGAAGCGCCGGCGAGAGCCTTGCCATGGCGGCGAAGCGGTTGAAGAAATCATCCTCCGGCCCGAACACGATGCTGGGCCGCGCGACACTGGCCGCGGCAAAGACCTCCCGCACCTCCCGCTCGCCCGCCGCCTTCGAGCGTCCGTACTCCGCCGGCGAATCCGGATCGGCGCCGAGCGCGGACATCTGAACGAACGTCTTCGCGCCCGCGGCCCGGGCGGCCTGCGCCACGCGCGCTGCGCCTTCGACGTGGATGGCGGCAAAGCTGTTGGCGCCGCGGCCGTGCAGGACACCCACGAGATTGACGACCGCGTCGGCGCCGGCCACGGCGGCCGCGACCGATCCCTCGTGGCGCAGGCTGGCGGCGACCGGCGTGATCTGACCGACCGCCCCCATCGGCTTCAGGAACAGCGCGCGGTCCGGCCGCCGCACGGCCACCCGCACGATCCAGCCGTGGCGCGCCAGCCGTTGCACCAGATAGCGTCCGATGAAGCCGGAGCCGCCGAAGACGGTGACGATGCGCGCTGCCATGATCGACCTCGATTCGGGGAGCCGGCGCTGTGGAGGACGCCGCTGCGGGCGCAGATATAGCCCGCAATCCCTTGTTCGCAACAGCGAAAAGCCGGTTGACTTTGGCAGGCAACTAACCACAATCCCGCCCTCTGTTGCCCAGGTGGCGGAATTGGCAGACGCGCAGGTTTCAGGTACCTGTGGCCGAAAGGTCGTGGAAGTTCGAGTCTTCTCCTGGGCACCATCGCCCGTTTCGCGGCCGTCGCACCATTGCAGGCACGCAGACGCATGGCCGGATATCCGCCGATGAACATCCGCCTCCACCAGGGCGACCTGCCCGATGGGCTCGATCTCGGGACCAGCGTTGCGATCGATACCGAGACCATGGGCCTCAACCCGCACCGTGACCGGCTCTGCCTGGTGCAGCTCTCCGCCGGCGACGGCAGCAGTCATCTCGTGCGCATTCCGCCGACGCCGCGCGGGACTCTGGTCGAGGCGCCGAACCTGAAGCGACTGCTGGGCGACGCGGGCGTGATCAAACTGTTCCATTTCGCGCGCTTCGACATCGCGGCCTTGAAAAATGCGCTGGGCGTCATGGCGCGGCCGATCTACTGCACGAAGACGGCCTCGCGCCTGGTGCGCACGTTTACCGATCGGCATGGGCTAAAAGACCTGTGCAAGGACCTGCTCGGCGTCGAACTCAAAAAAGAACAGCAAACTTCGGACTGGGGGGCGCCCGACCTGAGCCAGGAGCAACTGCGCTATGCCGCCACCGACGTCGCTCATCTGCATGCCCTCAAGGCCAAACTGGATGAGATGCTGGCCCGCGAGGGTCGCACAGTGCTGGCCCAGGCCTGTTTCGACTTCCTGCCGGCGCGGGCGGAACTCGATCTGGCCGGCTGGGCGGAGGTCGATATCTTCGCCCACTGACGCCGGGCTGATGCTACGGTGGTCGTCCGTCGCATTGACGGTCCATCGATTGAATGCCTACTTTGTGGCAAGATCCCGATGGGGCGACCGCGCGTCGCGCCCGCTGTACCACCAGCGCCGATTGGCGGGACGAGCGCAGGCCAGGACCTGCCTATGCGTGAAGGAAGACAGGGAGCAGATGCGGTGACGGCAGTCGTCAAGTCCGGCGCATCCAAGCGCGGCAGCAAGGCCAAGTCGCATGACGACCTGGCGGTTGCCAGCCGCGTCCTGCGGGTCGAGGCCGATGGCATCCGCGCGCTCGCCCACGGCCTCGGCGACGGCTTCGTACAGGCCATCGATATCCTGGTTCAGTGCACCGGCCGCATCGTGGTCACCGGTATGGGTAAGAACAGCCATGTCGGCCGCAAGATCGCGGCAACCCTGGCCTCCACCGGCTCACCGGCCCTGTTCGTCCATCCGGCCGAGGCCAGCCACGGCGATCTCGGCATGATCGCCGCCGGCGACGCCGTGCTGGCGCTCTCCAACTCCGGAGGGACACCGGAACTGGCCGCCATCATCGGCCATACGCGCCGGTTCCGCATCCCGCTCGTCGCAATCACGGCAGGCGCCGCCAGTGCGCTAGCCGAAGCAGCGGACGTTACGCTGCTGCTGCCCCAGGCGGACGAGGCCTGCCCGCTGGGTCTGGCGCCGACGACATCCACCACCATGACGCTGGCGCTCGGCGACGCCCTCGCCATCGCGCTGCTGCAACGCCGGGGCTTTTCCAGTTCCGATTTCCAGATCCTGCATCCCGGCGGACAGCTCGGCCGTCGGCTGCTGAAGGTGGCGGACATCATGCACAGCGGCGAGAATGTCCCGCTGGTTCCTCCGGCAGCATCGATCAAGGAGACCGTCCTGGCGATGACGGCCAAGGGCTTCGGCTGCGCGGGCATCGTCGACGAGGCCGGCAGGCTCATCGGCATCATCACGGACGGCGACCTTCGCCGCCACTGGTCGGATAACTCGCAGACCGCCGCGGACGTGATGACCCGCGCCCCCAAGACGATTCGCCCGCAGGCGCTGGCGCAGGAAGCGCTCGCCATGATGAATATCACCGAGCGCCCCTTTACCGCCCTGTTCGTGGTCGAAGACGAGCAGCCGATCGGCATCATCCACATGCATGATTGCTTGCGCGCCGGTGTGGCATGAGCAGCAGCCCGGTTGCCATGCGTCGGCCGGTCGAGTTTCCGGCCCGCAGCGAAGCACCCGCGCCTCTGCCGCCGCCACGGAGTCGGCATGGGCGTGTGGCCCGCTTCGTTCGCATCGCGCTGCCGCTGGTGGCGCTCGGCCTCGCCGGACTGATCTTCGCCTGGTCGCGCATCGACCCGATCATCGAGAAGATCCACATCAGCGATACCGAGCAGGCGCCGGAGGAGATCGATACGGTCACCATGGAGAACGCGCGCTTCGCCGGCGTCGATGCGCAGAACCGCAGCTTCAATGTCACGGCCGTGCGCGCCGTTCAGTCGGCCGACGACAGCAATCACATCGACCTGCAGCAGCCGAAGGGAGACATCGTGCTGGCCAGCGGCGCCAAGGTCGCAGTGGAGTCGGAAGCCGGCGGCCTGCAGCGCGACACCCAGATTCTCGACCTCGTGGGGAAGGTCACGCTTAAGCAGGACCAGGACTATGAGTTCCATACGACCAAGGCGCGCATCGACCTCAACGAGCGAACCGCTGCGGGTGACGCACCCGTCGAAGGGCACGGGCCGCAGGGTGAGATCCAGGCCGAGGGCTTCGATATCCTCGATGGCGGCACGCGCGTCATCTTTCGCGGCCGCTCGCGGGCGCTCCTCCAGCCGCAGCAGAATTCGGTGACGCCATGACCGTGCCGGTACCAGCCTGGACGCGCCGAACGGCGCTGGCCCTCCTCGCCGGAACTGTCGTCGCCGTCGCGAGCGGCGTGCGCTGCAAGCTATCGGCCGCGCAAGGGGAGACCGGCGGATTGGTGGGCGGCGGCCAGTCCAGCTCGCCGATCTCGATCGAGGCCGAATCGGGGATCGAGTGGCGGCGCAACGAGAAGCAGTACATTGCCCGCGGCAACGCGACGGCCAAGCGGGGCGACCTCACCGTTCACGCCGACACGCTTACGGCGCACTATCGCGACAAGGCCGCCGGCGGGTCGGAGATCTGGCAGATCGAGGCCGACGGCCATGTGCGCCTGCAGCAGCCAGGCCGCACCGTCACCGGCGACCACGCCATCTACAACCTGGACACGCGCATCCTCAAGGTCACCGGCGGCGATCTCGGCGTCGACACCGGCAAGGAGAAGTTGACCGCCGCCGACAGCCTCGAATATCAGGATGGGCCGCAAATCGCGATCGCGCGCGGCAACGCCACGGTGGTGCAGACCGACCGCCGCGTGCGTGCCGACACGATGACCGGACACTTCCAGCGCCAGGCCGGCGGCAAGCTGGATCTGGTGCGCCTGGAAGCCGACGGCAACGTCGAGGTAAAGACCCCAGACACCTATGCGACCAGCAACAAGGGCGACTATGACCTTACGGCGGACATCATGACCCTGTCGGGCAATGTGAAGGTCACGAATGCCGGCAACCAGTTCAACGGCGAGTACGCCGAGGTCAACGTCAAGACCGGCGTCAGCCGCCTGCTCGGCAGCGCCAACGGATCGGGCACGGTCAAGAGCCTGATCATGCCCTCCTCGCAACCGTCGCAGTGACCATGGCCGCATCCGCATTGCCGAAGGACAAGCCGAGCCTGCGCGTGACGCGGCAGGAGGCGGGCGAACCGGCGGCGAAGATCGCGCCGCTGGCGCCCGGCCTCGTCGCCAACAACTTGGTGAAGCAGTTCCGCAAGCGGCCGGTCCTGCGCGGCGTCTCGGTCTCCGTGCGGCGCGGCGAGGTGGTCGGGCTCCTGGGGCCCAACGGCGCCGGCAAGACGACCTGCTTCTACATCATCACCGGCCTGATCAAGGCCGATGACGGCGCCATCGTCCTGGACGGCGTCGACGTCACGGAGTTGCCGATGTACCGGCGCGCCCGCCTCGGCATCGGCTATCTGCCGCAGGAGGCCTCGGTGTTCCGGGGCTTGACGGTCGAAGAGAACATCCGCGCCGTGCTCGAGATCATCGAACCCTCGCGCGATCAGCGCGAAGCGCGGATCGACGAGCTGTTGTCTGAATTTTCCATCGGCCATCTGCGGGAAACCCCGGCCGTGGCGCTCTCTGGCGGCGAACGCCGGCGCGTCGAGATCGCCCGCGCCATCGCCTCGCGCCCCAATTTCATCCTCCTGGATGAGCCTTTCGCGGGCATCGATCCCATCACCGTCGGCGACATCCGCTCGCTGGTCAGCCATCTCAAGGATCGCGGCATCGGCGTGCTCGTCACCGATCACAACGTCCGCGACACCTTGGATATCGTCGATCGCGCCTATATCCTCTATGAAGGGAAGGTCCTGCGCGAGGGACGTCCGTCGGAGATCGTCGACGACGAAACCGTGCGGCGAGTCTATCTCGGCGAACGATTCAGCCTGTAAGGAGGGCGGCCACCATGGCGGTGCGCCAGCGCATGGATCTGCGGCAGACCCAGACGCTGGTGATGACGCCGCAGCTCCAGCAGGCAATCAAACTGCTGGAACTGTCGAGCCAGGAATTGTCGGCCTATGTCGAGCGGGAGCTCGAGCAGAATCCGCTGCTCGAGCACGACGATGCGGCCGGCGATGGCGACAGCGAATCCGATGCCGTCCCCGGCGACGATGTTGCGCCGTCGAGCGCCGGCGGCAGCGACCCGCTTGATGCCAGCGAGTTCGCGGCGTCGGCGATGATGCCCGACGCGCCCGAGTCGCCGCTCGACGTCGACTACGACAACCTCTGGACCAATGATGGACCCGACGCCCCGACGGGGCCGTCGCTTCTGAGTTCCGGCGCGCGCGGCCGCTCCGACGCGGACGACGCCGAGGGCTCGGCCGCGGTCGAGCAGACCCTGAGCCGCGCGATCAGCCTGCGCGAACACCTGGCGGAGCAGATCAACGTCGATCTGCTGGATCCTACGGAGCGACTTATCGGGCTGGCGCTCATCGAGCAATTGGACGAAGCCGGTTATTTCAGCGGCGATCTGGCGCCGATCGCCGATCGCCTGGGCTGCCTGCCCACCAAGGTCGAGGCCACGCTCATGCGCCTGCAACAGTTCGATCCACCCGGGATCTTTGCCCGCAGCTTGGCGGAGTGCCTGGCCCTGCAGCTGAAGGACCGCGACCGACTCGATCCGGCGATGCAGAGGCTGCTCAAGCATCTCGACCTGCTGGCGCAAGGCGAGCGCGACCGGCTGATGCGTCTGTGCGGCGTCGATGCGGCGGATCTGGCGGAGATGGCAGCGGAAATCCGCGCCTTGAACCCGAAGCCGGCGGAGGCCTATTCGACCACGCCGATGGTGCCGGTGGTGCCGGACATCCTGATGCGCCGCGCGTCCGATGGCGGATGGCTGGTCGAATTGAACCCGGATGCCCTGCCGCGGGTTTTGCTCAACGAGAGCTATGTCGCAAAGATTCGCCGTTCCGCCACCGACAAGGCGTCCCGCGAGTACATCAATGACCGGGTAACTGCCGGCAACTGGCTGGTGCGGGCGCTGCAGCAGCGCGCGACGACGATCCTGAAGGTGGCGACCGAGATCGTCCGCCAGCAGGACGGGTTCTTTCGTCGCGGCGTGCAGCATCTACGGCCGCTCACGCGGCGCGAAGTTGCCGACACGATCGAGATGCACGAGAGCACGGTCAGTCGGGTGACGACGAACAAGTACATCGCGACGCCGCGCGGCCTGTTCGAGCTGCGCTACTTCTTCGGCAGCGCACTCGCCGACGCGGAGGGCGGGATCGGCCATTCCGCCGAGGCGGTGCGCACGCGCATCAAGACCCTGATCGAGGCCGAGCCGGCGACTGCCATCTTCTCCGACGACGGGATCGCCGAGATCCTCCGCACCGAGGGCATCGAGATCGCCCGGCGGACGGTTGCTAAGTACCGAGAATTCTTACGAATACCGTCGTCATCCCAGCGCCGCCGCGCGCGGGCATTGCACTTGCGCTGAGAGCGCATAGATGTAAGAAAAAGGGGGGCGGAGAGCGGCGCTTGACTCCCCGCATGGCGCTCCATATGTTCCCGCGCCCTCGACCGGGAGCGGGTGATTTGGCTTTTTATAGCCATCCAGCGATTTGCACTCCCCTGTGGCCATCCGGACCAGTCAGCCAATGCAACTCACGGTAAAAGGCAAGCATCTCGACGTTGGCGACGCCCTCAAGTCGCACGTCGCGACGAGCCTCGAGGGTGTCTTCGGCAAGTATTTCGGCAACCCGATAGAGGCCAACGTGGTGCTCTCGCGCGAGGCCCATCTTTATCGCGCGCATATCAGCGTTCACATCGGTCGCGGCATCAACATCCAGAGCCAGGCCGACGCCGAAGCGCCCTATCCCGCCTTCGATTCGGCGGCCGACCACCTCTCCAAGCGCCTGCGGCGCCACAAGCGCCGCCTGCGCGACCATCACCGGACTGCTCCGCCGACGACCGAGCTGGGAGCGCAGTACATTCTCTCCGGCGACATCGACGGCGACGAGCCGCCGGCCGAAGACAAGAACGGCGCATCCGTCACCATCGTCGAGTCGGTCGAGATCCCCACGCTGTCGGTCGGCGAGGCGGTGATGCGCCTCGATCTCGCCAACGGTGTCGCGATGATGTTCCGCAATCGCACCCATGGCGAACTCAACATGGTGTACCGGCGGTCGGACGGAACCATCGGATGGGTGGATCCGCGCGCCAATCCTGCCGCCTGAGCGAGACGGGGCCACGCAAGAGGATGGGGATGGAGATCGAAGACCTGATCACACCGGAAAGCGTGATCGCCCGGCTGCGGGCGACAAGCAAGAAGCAGGTGCTGCAGGAACTCGCCAAGCGCGCCGCCGAGACGACCGGGTTGCCCGAGCGGGCCATCTTCGACGTGCTGCTGGAGCGCGAGCGTCTCGGCACCACCGGTGTGGGCGACGGCATCGCCATCCCGCACGGCAAGCTGACCGAGTTGCACCGCCTCCACGGCCTGTTCGCTCGGCTGGATACGGCGGTCGATTTCGATGCGGTCGATGACCAGCCGGTCGACCTGATCTTCCTGCTGCTGGCGCCCGAGGGGGCCGGCGCCGATCACCTGAAGGCGCTGGCGCGGGTCTCGCGCCTCCTGCGCGACCGCTCGACCTGCGAGAAGCTGCGCGGGGCCGACAAGGCCGATGCGCTCTATGCGCTGCTCACGGGGTCGCGCGCCAGCCACGCCGCCTGATTCAGTGCAGGGCGACCGGCTCGAGGCCGTTCTCGCGCATGGCCGCGAGGGCGGCTTCGCGCGTCGGCAGGGCGCCGATCTGCGTGCCGTCGGCGGCGAAGACGGCGTAGGCGGGCGCCTTGTCGATGACGACCGGCTTCATGTAGGCGACGCCCTGGAGGCCGAGGGCGGCCAGGTCGGCCAGGGTGATGTGGCGCAGACGTTCATTCAGGTTCATGGCAACCTCCTGATCAACGGGTCGCGAGCTTGGCGCCGGTGTCGTCATCCAGGGTCCGGATGGCGATGGTGCGCACTTCACTCAGCGTGGTCGGGCGGCGGAGATCGATGGTGAGGATGCCCTTGTCGAGGGCGGCCGTCACCACTTCGAGGCCCTCCGCCAGCACGAACACGCGGCGGAACTGGCGCGCCGCAATGCCGCGGTGCAGATAGACGCGCTCCGGCTGCTCGACCTGGCGACCGCGGACGACGAGTTGGTTGCTCTCGACCTGGACACTCAAATCGTCGGGCGCGAAACCGGCGACGGCCAGCGAAATGCGGAAGCCGCTCTCGCCGACCTGCTCGATGTTGAAGGGTGGATAGGCGTCACCCGGCTGCTTGGCGATGTGCTCCAGGAGACGATCGACATGATCGAATCCGAGCAGCAGCGGATTGTTGGCAAGGGAAAGGCGGCTCATTGATCGGCAGCTCCTCCAGTGAGCGAGCGGCAATAGACGACGTCTCCCGGCCTGCTCCGGCCCCGTGAGACGATCGGCCCTCAACGGCGCCGATAAAAGCTATTTGGGGATTGTTACCAAGAGGTCAAGGGAACGGACCGGCGACTGCCGCCGCCCGCCCTGGTTAACGCCTTGATTTCCGTCAGGTAACCACACCCAACTCCTTGCCCACCAGGCGGAAGGCATCGAGAGCGCGGTCGAGATGGGCGCGCTCGTGGGCGGCGGAGATCTGCACGCGGATGCGGGCCTCGCCCTTCGGCACCACCGGATAGGAGAAGCCGATGACGTAGATGCCGCGGGTCAGCAACGCGGCCGCCATCTTCTGCGCGAGCGCGGCATCGAACAGCATGACCGGGACGATCGGATGCAGCCCCGGCTTGATGGCGAAGCCGGCGGCGGCGATCTGCTCTCGGAAGTACTTGGCGTTGGCCAGCAGGCGCTGGCGCGGCTCGGCGCTACGCGACAGCAGGTCGAACACCTTGATGCCGGCGGCGGCGGCCGAGGGCGTGATGGAGTTGGAGAAGAGGTAGGGGCGCGAGCGCTGGCGCAGCAGGTCGATGACGGGGCGCTTCGCGGTCGTGAAGCCGCCGGTGCCACCGCCGAGGGCCTTGCCGAGAGTCGAGGTGAAGATGTCGATCTCGCCGTGCACGCCGTGATGCTCGGCCGCGCCGCGGCCGGTGGGGCCGATGAATCCGGTGGCGTGGGAGTCGTCGACCATGACGGCGGCGTCGTGCTCGCGCGCGAGCTGCACGATCTTGTCGAGCGGGGCGATGTCGCCGTCCATGCTGAAGACGCCGTCGGTGGCGATGAGGCGGGTGCGCGCGCCCTTGGCGGCGACGAGCTGGGCGCGCAGATCGTCCATGTCGGCGTGGCGGTAGCGCAGGCGCTGCGCCTTGCACAGGCGGATGCCGTCGATGATGGAGGCGTGGTTGAGGGCGTCGCTGATGACGGCATCCTGTTCATCGAGCAGCGTCTCGAACAGGCCGCCATTGGCGTCGAAGCAGGAGGAATAGAGGATGGCGTCGTCGGTGCCGAAGAAGGCGGCGATCTTGGCCTCGAGTTCGCGGTGCAGGTCTTGCGTGCCGCAGATGAAGCGCACGGAGGCGAGGCCGAAGCCGTGATCGTCGAGCGCCTGCTTCGCGGCGGCGATGATGTCCGGATGGTTGGCGAGGCCGAGATAGTTGTTGGCGCAGAAGTTGAGGACCTCCTGGCCGCTCGCGAGACGGATGCGGGCGCCCTGCGGGCTCGCGATGATGCGCTCCTCCTTGTAGAGGGCGTCGCGGCGGATCTGCTCGAGTTGCTCGGTAAGACGTTGCTGCAGGCCCATGGTCCCTACTCCCAACTCAACACGACCTTGCCGCATTGGCCGGAGGCCATGAGGTCGAAGCCGGTCTGGAAGTCGTCGATGGGGAGCTGGTGGGTGAGGACGGGGCGGAGGTCGAGGCCGCCGAGGATCATCTGAGTCATCTTGTACCAGGTCTCGAACATCTCGCGGCCGTAGATGCCCTTGATGGTGACGCCCTTGAAGATGACCTGGTCCCAATCGATGCGGGTGTCCGAGGGCAGGATGCCCAGCAGCGCGATATGCCCGCCGTGATACATGTGGCGCAGCATGTCGTTGAAGGCCTGGGGATTGCCCGACATTTCCAGGCCGATGTCGAAGCCCTCGCGGATGTCCTGCGCCTTCATGGCGGCGGCGAGGGTGCCGCGCTTGACGTTGACGATGTGGGTGGCGCCCATCTTGGCGGCGAGGTTGAGGCGGTAGTCGTTGACGTCGGTGACGACGACGTGGCGGGCGCCGAGGTAGCGGCAGATGCCGGCGGCGATGATGCCGATGGGGCCGGCGCCGGTGATCAGCACGTCCTCGCCGACGATGTCGAACGACAGCGCACAGTGGGCGGCGTTGCCGTAGGGATCGAAGAAGGCGGCGATCTCCGAGGGGATCTGAGGCGGGATCAGCCACAGGTTCTGCGAGGGGACCGTGACGTATTCGGCGAAGGCGCCGTCGCGGTTGACGCCGATACCGCGCGTGTGCGTGCAGAGATGGCGGCGGCCGGCGCGGCAGTTGCGGCACTGGCCGCAGGTGAGGTGGCCTTCGGCCGAGACGCGGTCGCCGACTTGGTAATTGTCGACGCCCGGGCCCATCTCGACGATGCGGCCGACGAACTCATGGCCGATGACGAGGCCGGGCGTGATGGTGCGCTGGGACCATTCGTCCCATTTGTAGATGTGGAGGTCGGTGCCGCAGATGGCGGTCTTCTCGACCTTGATGAGCACCTCGTTCATGCCGGGCGCGGGCGCCGGCACCTGCTCCATCCAGATGCCCTGCTCGGGCTTGCGTTTCACCAGGGCCTTCATGGTCGCCATCGGCTTGCTCCGGTCATCGGCTCGTTGCGGCGGATGACCCTAGCACAGGCGGGCGCAGGGGCTCACGGGATGCGCGAGCGAAAAAGCGACGATGAACTCCATGCCAAGCAGAGAGAAGTTTTGAAACCACGGATGAACGCCGATCTTGCTTCGCCCGCCGAAGCGGGCTTCGCGAAGGCGGGTGGACGCCGACGGTCTCCGGCTGTGAAAATCGACGATCGACCCCATGCCCAGCGGAAGAAGGTTTCACCACAGAGGGCACAGAGAGCACAGAGGAGGAATGGTTGCGCGCTGCGCGCGCGTTAGGTGGATTCGTTTCTCTGTGACCTCTGTGTGCTCTGTGGTGAACCTTCGGGATGGAGATGCCGGGCACGGTCGGTGTGGAATTTGAGCGATGAACCCCATGCCCAGCGGAGGAGCCGGTGAGGAGGGCGCGGGTGCGGCGGGACTGGAACCGGGCCTCGCGCAGGAGGGCGCGGACTTCGGCCGAGCGGGCGCCGTACTTCCGGCGGGCGCGACGGCTGCGGGCGAGACCGGCCGATGTGCGGGGGCCGGTGCTGAGGCCGCCATGCATGCGGCAGCGGTCGTTCTGCATGGCCGGCTGGCAGCAGGAGCCGCCGCAGCGGGTGAGGGCGCCACACCGGGGCGCGGCCAGGAAATCGCCGGAGCGGTTACCGTTCTTCAGCCTACCACGGCGGTTAGGCGGGAGGCTGGTATTGCCCGAGACCGCCGCGACGGAATTTGAACGATGAACCCCATGCCAAGCGGAGGTTGAGGTCGAGGAAAGGGGCGGCTGCTGTCTGGAGATCATGAATATGTTCGCGAAACGTAACGGGAACTTCAATATAGCAACTGGGGGCGTCCGAGTCAATCTGCGCCTTCAATACGGCCAGCTGGCGCGTTCTTGATTGACAATACTATGTACGTGTACATAAATACGACCTCACCATCGCGAGGTCCGCCATGAGCCATGTGTCCTATACCGACTTCCGGCAGCGCCTCGCCAAGTACATGGACGAGGTCTGCGACAACCGAGCGCCGCTGCGCGTTACCCGGCAGAACGCCCGGACGGTGGTCGTGCTCTCCGAGGACGAGTATGAGGGCATGGTGGAGACGCTGCACCTGCTGCGCAGCCCCGCCAACGCCGAGCGCCTGCTGCGCTCGATCGGGAGTGCCGACGCCGGGCGGATGACCGAGCATGAGGTCGTGGAAGAGCCCAGCCGCGGCGAATGAAGCTGCTTTGGACCGCTGACGCGTGGGAAGACTACCTCTATTGGCAGGAGACGGACCGGGGCGTCTTGCGGCGGATCAATGATCTCCTCAAAGATGCTCGCCGCAGCCCCTTCAAAGGGATCGGGAAACCGGAGCCGCTCAAAGGCGATCTTGCGGGTTGGTGGTCGCGGCGCATCACCGGCGACCACCGCCTCGTCTACCGAGCCTCCGGCAAGGGCGACGCGCAACAACTGGAAATCGCCTCGTGCCGCTATCACTACTGATCGATGCCGGGGCCGGAACTTCCATGGCACCCCGCTACGCCAGGCAACCTGGAGAGGATATGATCGACCGCGTACTCGATTTTCTGACCGGGCGCACGCCGCCGCCGGCGGCCGCGGGCGCCGACGAACTCGCGCTCGCCGTGGCCGCCCTGCTGATCGAGGCGGCGCGGATGGACGACGACTTCGACCGGGGCGAACGAGCCACGATCGAGCGTCTGCTGGCCGCGAGGTTCGGGCTGGCGCCGGCGGCGGTGCAGGCGCTCGTCGAAGAAGCCGAAGCGGCCGTGCGCCATTCGACCCAGTTCTTTCCGTTCACGCAGCAGATCTGCAAGCAGCTGGAGCCGGAGGCGCGGGTGCAGATCATCGAGATGCTGTGGGAGGTGGCCTATGCCGACGGCAGCCTCGATCCGCAGGAGGACATGCTGCTGCGGCGGATCGCCGGGCTGATCTACGTGTCCGACGGGGAGCGCGGGATGGCGCGCAAGCGCGCGCTGGAGAAGCTGGCCGCGAAGAAAGAAAAAGGCGAGGCGAACTAGATTCGCCGTAGGCGGACCCACCGACGCTCCCCGCCGCCCACAGCACCCAGAAACTGTGACGCAGATCACATCCCGCCAGTGGCGACATCGGCAGTATCGGACTATTGCGAGGAACAGGTCCGGCGCACTCGGGTGCGTCACGCCGTGCCAGCCGATTTGTGAACTAAGCGTGCGTGCGGATGGCCCCGACCGACGCGCCGTCAGCGATCTCAACGCTAGCCGGTATGAATCTTTCGCTGCGGCCCTATTTCATTGGAACGTGATTTTTCATGAACCGAAACGACACGAACCCAGTCGCACCTGCGCGACATAAATCTCGCCCGATCGATGTCGTGGCCTCTCCGCATCCATCGACCTCTGTAGCCGACGATCTTCTCAAGGAACTGCTGACGCGGCGCCAGCCCTTCGGCCCGATCGCGACGCCGAAGGCCGTCGACGAGGATCACTTTTGCGCGATCTTCGACAGGTCCAATCGCCTCTATCAAGGCATGAAGACCCGGCCGACTCTGATCATCGGCCGCCGTGGCGCCGGCAAGACCGCCTTCCTGAGCGCCCACAACTTTGGCGACCGCTATTCCTTTTCCATCACCTTGGATCCCGACGAAGAATTTCCACGGATGATGCGGCGCATCGAACAGAGACTTCCGGGGGTAATTCCGGAGGAAGTTTCGCTACTCTGGACCAACCTGCTGTGGGGAACGGTCTTCAACGAACTCGTCCAGAGGTACGAAAAAAAATTCTCGGGCCCGTGCCTGCTTCTCTCGAAATACCTGGACGCCGCGGGAATCCGCAAGGGCATGAGCCTGTATGCGGTGATGAAGGCGCTACTCAATGCCGTCCTCAAGCTGAATTCGAAGTTGCAGGTCATCGCCGACGCGGTCGACGAGCTCGCGGTGGAGGGGGTCAACTTCGATCTCGCGCGCAAGATCGCGGTCGATTTGATGAAGGCCCAAGGCCTGCGCGCAATCATCCTGATCGATTCGCTCGAGCAGTTCCCGCTGCATGAAGAGCGCATGCGCAATGCGATGGCGGGCCTGCTGAAGGCAGTCGGATCTTTCAACCAGCCCGGCTTGCCCTGCGAGGTGCGCTGCTGCCTGCCGTCCGAGCTCTACCCGCGATTGCTCACCCTTTCGTCGAACGTCCAAAAAGACTTTCAGAGCAACATTGTGCTGCAGTGGACCGCCCGCGAGCTGCTTCATCTGGCCGGGCTCAGATACCGTCGGTTCGTCCGCCTCTACGGCGACAATCGCCACGCCCAGGAGGTCGAGTCGATCGATTTGAATTCCGACCAGGGCATGCGGTCGCTCTGGAGACTGCTGGCGCCGGAGAAGATCACCAACCGGCTCGGCCTGGAGGAGTACACGATCCCCTATATCATGAGGCATACCCAGCTGTTGCCGCGCCAGCTCCTGCTCTATCTCAACGAAATCGGCTCCAGCTGCTTCAACAAAGACACCGGGGAGTTCCGGTTCCGCGAGGACGGCATCATCAAGGGAGTCCGGAGTGTCGAGCACATGGTGTGCGAAGGCATCTTCAACGGCTATCTTCAGGTGTTCCCGCAGGCCCCGCGGCTGTGCGAGGTGCTGCTCCCGAACTTCGGCATCGTCTTCACGATCGGCGAATTCCAAAAGCAGTTTCGCCGCCTCCAAGGCCGACTGCCGGACTTCCGCGACTACGATGAGGCGCTGAAGATTCTCATTCAGATCGGCGCCGTCGGCGTCGCCACGGATGAGACCAGCTCCTATATCAACGGGACGTTCGAGTACACGATCCCCAGCCGTTTGAACTACGGCACCGACGATCGCTTCTGCATCCATCCAGTCTTCCTCGAGGAGTACCGCATCGCCCAGAATGTCGACCGCAAGACGTTCAAGCCCGTCTATCCGCACGGCTCGCAGATCGAGAGCATGTTCGATTGAACTGGAGAGGGCAGCCGGGCGCGAGGCGCGCCAACTCCCAACCAGAAACATGGATTCCGAGAATTGACCTTAAGGACGGGTCGCCGCATTCCGCATGACTTCCGAGTGCGATGACCCAGGCCTGGGCGCGTACTGTTGCGGCCACGTATTTCGACTCATAGAAGATCTAGAGATCCATCGTCTTGACCAATACCGACCCGTCTGCCTCCAGCTTTCCCGCGAGGTATTTCCGCCGCGCCTCATGCTCGATCGCTTCTCGGTTCGCGCCGAAGACCTTGATCTCGTCTTTGCCATCGCCCTTGAAGTGATCGTGGAGCGCCTCACGGCTTATGGCGCACCGCACTTCCTTGTCGCCATCGCGCCCCCAAAAGACGACGATATCCCTGTCGGAGTTGTAACGAGCTTCCGGCTCCGGGAAGACAAGCACGCGCTGATCGAGCATCCCGAGGACGCCGAGAATGGCGAGAACCGACGAAAGTTGGATGTCCTTCTCACCGCCTTCAAAGCGTGAGACGGTTGGGGTACTCACCTCCGCCAACGTGGCTAGACGTTGCTGCGTAAGGTTCTGCGCCTTCCGCCTTTGCCTTGCCTCTTCGACAATAGCTGCCCAGTTGAGGCGAAACTTCCGTTCCATCGCTTCTCCATCTTTTTGATCAAGCCGTCGCGCATTGCCGGGGTGCCAGCCTTTGATTGGGCAACAGCATCTTTGGCTGCGCCCAATTGCTTCTCGATATCCCCCACCGCACTCAAGATGGAGGCCTCCGACAAGCCATACCCGGTTCCCAGCGCAACGATGTGCTTTGGCTCGAGCCTGCTGATGTTCAGTTCTGACGCGCCCCCGACGGAAAGCGCGATCGTCTGGTACTCCCGGTAGATCGAAGCCGCGACGAGGTCGTAAGCCGGGGTAAGCCGAAGACCGTCGCGCGTGTGGAACATCGCGAAGTTCTTGAGATGCGCGTCCGTATTGCCAAGGAGCAGGCAGGCCAGAACGCGTCGGTAGAGGCGATCCGCCTCGGCGGGCAGGCAATCCGGCGTCGTCCGAATGAAATTCCCCAAATCTTCGTAGGCGCCGGCATATTTGTCGTCACCGGAACTGCGCCCGAAAAGCTGATTGAACTCCTCGAAATGCAGCTTTCGCCCGGTGGGCGTGCGATCAAATCGCAGGATTGCGAGCGCAGGCCCTTCGACCTGGCGAACGGACGTAATCTCCATATCAACGGTGGTATCGGCCGGCAGCAAAGCGCGGTTCGCAATCGTCGTCAGAAACTCCAGATCGACAATGTCGCGGAGCTGGCTCGACGGAAGCTTGGCGATATGCGTGCTCAACTCCGTCGGGCCGGCCGGTCGGTAGCCACGTTCATCGCGTACGACCAGGAGCTTTCGTTGAATGCCGGAAAGGGAAGCTCTACTCGTCAGCGCAGCCACGGCAGCGGCATCGTCGGGATCAAGGCGCAGCGTGCCGGTCGGCTCCGGATCGACGACAGAGACAGCTCCGGCCAGGTCGCGACCAAAGCCGAGCAGAAGAGCAAACCGGTTTGTTGGGTTGACGCCGAGGGCGCGCGCTTGAGCGTTCTGAAACCAGCCCTCTGCTACCAGGTTGTCGAAGAAGGCGTGTAGCCTGTTTTCGGATATGAACGGCGCTTGCCGCAGGGGCAGGGTGTGCGCAATGGGTTCGGCTTGCTCGCTGGCGAGATAAGCCGCATCATAGGTGAAGACGTAGCGCCCGCCGGGCTCCTGTTGGAGCGTCCCAGCGACGTCATCCCGGAATAGAACCCTTCCCCAAAGCGCCGCAGCCATATAAAGTCTGTTTTATGTTTATCCTGTGGATCAGGATATCATAAAATATGATTTATATAAAAACGAATTAAAGAGCCGATTATAAATTCTGTTTTATCCTGCCCCTGCCCGTCCGCAAGGCGCTGGCAGAGGTGGGAGTTGACATTCCCAAGCCCGACGCCGCCGCTGGCCAGTTCCCCCGGCTGCAGATCATCACCCTGGCCGAATCAAGGAATTGGGGGGATGAAAATTCCCGCAGGCGCCACCGGCGACCGAGAATCGCGATCGACAGAGAATACATAAACTCTTCGAGAGACAGCCGCGAAATGGACGCGCGGGCGTCTTCGTTGGCTAAAAGATCTTTCTGAGGACATCGGCGGTGAAGTCGAGGGTCTTCTTGGCGATGTTGCCGCCGGCTTCGGCTGCGCTGCCGGCGATCTCACCGGCCTGGCGCGGGATCGGGCCGGCCACCTCGCCCGCGACATTGCCGGCCCCGACGGCGGCGTCGCTGGCGACATTGCCGGCGCCGGAGGCGACATCGCCGGCCACATCGGCCGCGCCGCTGACCGGATTTTCGCCGGCACGCAGCGGTGTCGGAGAAACGGCAAGGGCCGCGGCCATCGCCAAGCTGAACGCCGCGGCGGCGGCGAAGGCGGCGATACGGGCACGGGTCATGGGCGGGACCTCCTTGTGCAGGCAGATTCCTATCTCACGTAGTGGGACTCTCGTGCATCGCAATCGCCGGTCTGTGGCAAAAAAAGGGCGTCACCCGGATTCGCTCGTGAATACTTCCCGCGGCTCGCGCACGCCCCTGAGGCGGTGCAGGCCGAGGGAGCGCAGCTGCAACCGCAGCGTCGGAGCGGCGCGGACGAAGGAATCGAAGATCAGGAGATTGCGGCCGAGCTCCTTGCAGAGCGCCTCGAGGCGGGTGGCCTCGTTGATGACCGGGCCGACGGCGGTGAAATCGAGCCGCTCGGCGGTGCCGACATTGCCATAGGTGACCTCGCCTTCGTACAGAGCGATATCGAGTGCGAGGACGGGATGGCCGGCCGCGGTCGCACGGCAACCTTCAACTGGGGTGGTGGAGCCCGACTTCGCGGCGCAGCGGCGCGCACAGCGCGAGATCGGAGAACGGCTTGCCGCCGGCGGAATGCCGCAAATACCGTTCGGTGATCTCTGGGCAGACGGACTGGTCATCCGACGTCGCAAAGGCGGGGCCGAGGACGCCCATGGTCACGCTGACGCTGGCGTGACAGCGCGGACATTCGAAGATGTCGGTGTTGCCGATGAAGATGGTCACTGCCGTACAGGTGGGGATGTAGGGGACGCGATCCAAGGGATGCGGCCGCGCGCTCTGCGGCCTCACAAGACCGACCACAGGCCGGCGCCGGCGAGAAGCGCGACCAGCAAGGACCAGATGGCGACGAGATCGGCGTCGCGAATTCGCTTCTCGCGATATTCGTAGCGGTTCGACATGACTTCGCTCCAATGACTTTCTGTTCAAGCGGCGCTCCAACAGCTATGCCGGCGCGCTTCATCCGGAAGAACGCCGGTTGTGTGACGGCGATCACACCGACGCGCAATTGACAGCCGCGCCACGCAGAAACGGCGGCCGGTCAGTTTCCGTATTGACACTGTTTAGTTTAGTTCACTATACTCAACTAAACTAAACTCGATCTTTGGCGTGGGCTTGCCGCCGGCTGCACCGGATGGGGCCCTTAAAACCGAAGTGTGACCGGAAGGGAGGTCTCTATGATGCGGAAACTAGGTGCAGTTTGTGCCGCCGCCGCCTTGGCGACGGCAGTTGGTTATTCGGCCGGCGCGCAAGCGCAGGACAAGCAGCTCACTCTGTGCTGGGCGGCGTGGGACCCGGCGAACGCGTTGGTCGAGCTGTCCAAGGACTTCACGACGGAGTCCGGCATCAAGATGAAGTTCGAGTTCGTGCCGTGGACGAGCTACGCCGACCGCTTCCTCAACGAGCTGAACTCGCACGGCAAGCTTTGCGACCTGATCATCGGCGACAGCCAGTGGATCGGCGGCTCGGCCGAGAACGGCCACTACGTCAAGCTGAACGACTTCTTCGAGAAGAACGGCATCTCGATGGACGACTTCCTGCCGGCGACCGTGGTCGGCTACTCGGAATGGCCGAAGAACACGCCGAACTACTGGGCCCTGCCGGCGATGGGCGACGTCGTCGGCTGGACCTATCGCAAGGACTGGTTCTCCCGGCCCGAGCTGCAGAAGGAGTTCAAGGCCAAGTACGGCTGGGACCTGGGCCCGCCGAAGACTTATGACCAGTTGAAGCAGATCGCCGAGTTCTTCCAGGGCCGCGAGATCGACGGCAAGAAGGTCTATGGCGCCTCGATCTATACCGAGCGCGGCTCGGAAGGCATCACCATGGGCGTCACCAACGTCCTCTATGATTGGGGCTTCGAGTATCAGAACCCCGACAAGCCGTACGACATGCAGGGCTTCGTCAACTCACCCG
>JBGPEQ010000012.1:0-18730 GCA_041482855.1 Dongiaceae bacterium
ATTCTCGCCATGATCGTCTCGGGCGCGCTCGCCGGCTTCGTCGGCGTCAACGAGATCCTCGGCGAGCACCACCGGCTGATCCTCGGATTCACCGGCGGCGTCGGGTTCGTCGGCATCGCCGTCGCGCTCATGGGCCGCAACCATCCCGTCGGCATCGCCATGGCGGCGCTGCTGTTCGGCGCGCTGTACCAAGGCGGTTCCGAGATCGCGTTCGACATTCCGCAGATCACCAAGGAGATGGTCGTGGTCATCCAGGGGCTGGTGATCCTGTTCTGCGGCGCGCTCGAGAACATGTTCAAGCCGCAGATCGCCGCCTTGTTCCGCCGCCGCGCCGTCGCGGAGGCGGCGTGATGGACGCCGACTGGCTCTCCTTCCTGGCCTTGATTGCGTCGACCATCCGCCTGGTCACGCCGCTCATCCTGGCCGCGCTCGCCGGGCTCTTCGCCGAGCGCTCCGGCATCGTCGACATCGCGCTCGAGGGCAAGATGCTGGCGGCCGCGTTCGCCGCCGCGGCCACGGCCGCCGTCACCGGCTCCGCCTGGCTGGGCCTCGGCGCCGGCATCCTCGTCGCCATCGCCCTGGCGCTCCTCCACGGCCTCGCCAGCATCCGCTACAACGGCAATCAGGTCGTCTCCGGCATGGCGCTCAACATCCTGGTGGCCGGCCTCGCCCCGACGCTCGGCAACGCCTGGTTCAAGCAGGGCGGGCAGACGCCGCAGCTGGAGGGCGATGCGCGCTTCGGTGACATCATCCTGCCGGGCGCCGTCGCCCTCGGCCAAATCCCTATCATCGGTCCACTCTATCAATACGTCATCAGCGGCCACAACATCATCGTCTATCTTGCCGCCGCCGCGGTGCCGCTGGTGTGGTGGATCGTCTATCGCACGCGCTTCGGCCTGCGGCTGCGGGCGGCCGGCGAGAACCCGCATGCGCTGGACACCGCGGGAGTCTCCGTGGCCTGGGTGCGCTACCGCGCCCTCATGATCACGGGCGTGCTCTGCGGCATCGCCGGCAGCTATCTCTCCATAGCGCACAATGCCGGATTCGTGCGCGACATGACCGCCGGCAAGGGCTATCTGGCGTTGGCGGCGCTGGTGTTCGGCAAGTGGCGGCCGCTGCCCACGCTCTTCGCCTGCCTGCTGTTCGCCTTCGCCGACGCGCTGCAGATTCGCCTCCAGGGCGTGGTGCTGCCGCTGGTCGGCCAGGTGCCCGTGCAGTTCATCCAGGCCTTGCCCTACATCCTGACCGTGCTGCTGCTGGCCGGCTTCGTCGGCCGCGCCATCGCCCCCAAGGCGAGCGGCATTCCCTATGTGAAGGACCGATGAGCGGCGTCGTCGACATGCTCGCCGCCGCCAATGCGGCGCGCGCCAACGCCCATGCGCCCTACTCGGGCTTCGCCGTCGGCGCCTGCCTCGCGGGCAAGAGCGGGCGGCTCTATGCCGGCTGTAATGTGGAGAACGCGGCCTATCCGCAAGGGCAATGCGCGGAGGCGACCGCCATCGGCGTCATGGTCGCCGCCGGCGAGAAGGCGATCGCGGCGATCCTCGTGGTCGCCGACGGGCCGGAGCCGATCAGCCCGTGCGGCGGCTGCCGCCAACGCTTACGCGAATTTGCCGGGCCGGATACGCCGGTGTATCTCTGTGGCCCCGACGGCCTGCGCCGGACGGTCACCCTCGGCGAGCTGCTGCCGTTGTCGTTCGGACCAGACCATTTGAATTAGGTGATGGTGATGCATCCGCACTTCGCAGGCCAGGCAATCGCACTTGCTCGCGGCCGCCTCAGGCGAATGTTGTGACATCGCCGACACCGCATGACGCCGCCGCGGCGATCCGCGCGCGGGCCGGCGGCATTGCGCCGAAGGCGGCGCTGGTGCTGGGCTCCGGCCTCGGCACGATAGCCGACGGCATCCAGCGGCCCCTCGTCATCGACTACGAGGCCATACCCGGCTTCCCGCGGCCGAGCGTCGAGGGCCACGCCGGTCGCCTCGTGCTCGGCGAGTTCGGCGGCGTCGCCGTCGCCTGCCTGCAGGGCCGCGTGCATCTCTACGAGGGAACGTCCGGCTGCGAGGTGCGGCACTACATCCGCACGCTCAAGGTTCTCGGCTGCGAGATCCTTGTGTTGACCAATGCGGCCGGCAGCCTGCGGCGCGAGGCCGGGCCGGGCAGCCTGATGCTGATCACCGACCACATCAACCTGCAGCCGGTCAATCCGCTGACCGGTCCCAACGACGACGAGTTCGGCCCGCGCTTTCCCGCCCTCGACGATGCCTACGACGCGACCCTGCGCGCGCAGCTGCACGCCGCCGCCGGCGATGCCGGCCTCGCACTCCATGACGGCGTCTACCTGGCGCTGCTCGGCCCCAGCTTCGAGACGCCGGCGGAGATCCGCGCCTATGGCCGCCTCGGCGCCGATGCCGTCGGCATGTCGACCGTGCCGGAGGCGATCGTGGCGCGCCATTGCGGCCTGCGCGTCGCCGCCGTGTCTGCCATCACCAATCTCGCCGTCGGCCTCGGCGACACGCCGCTGAGCCACGAGCAGACCCTGGCCGTTGCCGGACAATGTGCCGGCGATATGGAGCGCCTGCTGACGGGCTTCTTCGAGCGACTTGCCGATGGGAAGTGACAACATGCGCAATCTGAAGGCGCTGATGCTGGTCGTCGGGGCGGTATTGGCAGCGGTGCTCGCGCGGTCCGCTGCCGCCAATCCCGGCCTTACCGCGGACTGGCCGGATCCGGCGAGCATCTCGCAAGTCGTCCAGGAGGACGTGACGCTCGCCAGCTCGAGTCCGTACCTGCTCACCGATGTCGATAGCGAGCGCGCTCCCGCCACGACGGTGAATGGAACCCTGTTCCTGCCGCCGGGCCCGCACGCGCCGCACTCGCTGCCGGCGGTGGTGATGCTGCATGGGTCGGGCGGCGTGCTCGAGTCACGCGAGCTGACCTACGGGAAGCAGCTGGCCGCCATGGGCATCGCCGTGCTGGTCGTGGATTCGTTCGGCGGCCGGCCCGACCGCGGAAGCAGCTATATCGAGCGGCTGCTGAACATCACCGAGACCATGCTCGTTGCCGACGGCTACGCCGCACTCGGCCATCTAGCGACCAGGCCCGAAATCGATCCGAAGCGGGTCGTCCTCGTCGGCTTCTCCTACGGCGCCATGGCCACGATGTATGCGCTGATGACCGAAGTTGCCGACCGCATGGCGCCGCCGGGCCTTCGCTTCGCCGGCCATGTGTCGTTCTACGGGCCGTGCGTGGCCCGCTTCGAGGATCGCCGGACGACGGGCGCGCCCCTGCTGATGCTCTATGGCGGCGACGATCAGGTCATCGATCACGAGCGCTGTTCGGCCTTCGCCGACGACCTGCGCGCCGGCGGCAGCAAGGTCGATGTCGTCGTCTATCCCGGCGCCGTGAGTCAATGGGATGGCGCGTTCGACCGCCGTCTTTTCGGCCGCAATGTCGCCGCCTGCGACTTCGAGGTGCAGCGGGACGGCAGCGTCCATGACCGCAGCACTGGCGTCGTCATGAGAAATCAGGCGACGCGCCAGGTGCTGCTCGGCCTCTGCGCCACCGACAAGCCCTATCCGATCGGCCGCGACGACGCGGTGCGGCGGCAATCCGACCGCGATTTCGGTCGCTTCCTGGCGCACGTCTTCCGGCTTCCGTCGGAGTGAGCCTTGGCGCCCGCGCCGCAGAATTTATTCCTGCCCCAGGAGATCATCCGCAGGAAGCGCGACGGCGGCGCGCTCGGCGATGCCGAGATCGCCTTCTTCGTGCGCGGCCTGACCGACGGATCGATCGCGGAGGGGCAGGTCGCCGCCTTCGCCATGGCGGTGTTCTTCCGCGGCATGGAAATGGGCGAGCGGGTGGCGCTGACGCGCGCCATGGCGCAATCGGGGCGCACGATCGATTGGTCCGCCGCCGACCTGCCGGGACCGGTGCTCGACAAGCATTCGACCGGCGGCGTCGGCGACAAGGTGAGCGTCATGCTGGCCCCGCTGCTGGCCGCCTGCGGCGCTTGCGTGCCGATGATCTCCGGCCGCGGCCTCGGCCACACCGGCGGCACCCTCGACAAGCTCGATAGCATCCCCGGCTATCGCACTGCACCGGATCTCGCGCTCTTCCGCAAGGTCGTCGCCGAAGCCGGCTGCGCCATCATCGGTCAGACCGCCGACCTGGCGCCGGCCGACCGCCGGCTCTACGCCATCCGCGACGTGACGGCGACGGTCGAATCGATCCCGCTCATCACCGCCTCGATCCTCTCGAAGAAGCTGGCCGCCGGCCTCCAGGGCCTGGTTATGGACGTGAAGTTCGGCAGCGGGGCCTTCATGGCGGAGCCGGAGCGGGCGCGGGAATTGGCGGAGAGCATCGCCGCCGTCGCCACCGGCGCGGGCCTGCCGACGACGGCGCTCCTCACCGACATGAATCAGGTGCTCGGGCGCACGGCCGGCCATGCGCTCGAAGTGCGCGAAGCCATCGACTGGCTGACGGGTAAGGCGCGCGACCGCCGGCTCGACGAGGTCACGCTGGCGCTCGGCGCCGAGCTGCTCCTTCTCGGCCGCCTGGCTCCTAACACTGACGAGGCGCGGCGCCAGCTCGTCGCGGCCCGCGACGGCGGCGCTGCGGCGGAACGGTTTCAGCGGATGGTGGCGGCGCTCGGCGGTCCCGCCGATCTCCTGGAGCGGCCGGAGAAGCACCTGGCGCGCGCGGCCGTCGAGCGTCCCGTCGAATCCGCTCGCCGCGGCTTCATCGCGCGCATCGATGTCCGCGCCATCGGCCTCGCCATCCTGGCGCTCGGCGGCGGCCGCCGTCGCGTCGAGGACCGCATCGACTACAGCGTCGGCCTCGCGGACATGCCGGGCATCGGCGACGAGGTCGGCCCCGGCCGGCCGCTCGCCATCGTCCACGCTCGCGACAATGCCGCGGCCGAGCAGGCGGCAGCGGCGATCCGGGCCGCTGTCGAGATCGCCGACGCGTCAGTGACAGCCGGCCCGCTGATCCGCGATCGCATCGCCGGCTCGTGAGTCGATGACCATTAGTACTGACAATCGCAGAACGCCGATACGGGTCTCCTCTTCCGCTACGCGCTACGGCATGCACACATCTCCGCAGGACCATCCCGCGTCCTTCGACAAGCTCAGGATGAGGGAAAATCTTGGTGGCACGAAGAAAGAACCTCATCCTGAGCTTGTCGAAGGACGCTGGTTGCTGATCCCGGTTTCCTGCAACCACTTGCCGATATCTCGCGGCAGTATAGAGACTCTGCTCCGCGTCCTCCGCGGTTCCGCGCGCCATTGGCCACTTGCCATGCGCCCCGCCGGCCCCCTGTGTTCGTCCTGCGATGACCGCAGCCGTTAGCGCGGCGGAGCGCCGCTCCATCGCCCTGCGGCTGTCGTTCTTCTACGTCGCCTTCTTCCTGTTCGTCGGCGTCGCGCTGCCGTTTTGGCCGGCCTGGCTCTCGGCGCGCGGGCTTAGCGCGGCCGAGATCGGATTCCTGCTGTCGCTGGCCCCTTGGATGAAGCTCGTCGGCAATCCCATCACGACCCGTCTTGCCGACACGACCGGCCGGACGCGGCAGGTGCTGGTGGCCGTGGCGTTCAGCGGCATGGTCTTCTATCTCCTGTTCGCCCTGGCGCACGGATTCTGGCCGCTGCTGGCCGTCACGGTCCTGGCGGGGCTCAGCATCGGCGCGCTGACGCCGCTGGCCGACGCCCTGACCATGCGCATGGCGACGTCGCACGGCATCGACTATGGCCGCGTCAGGCTGTGGGGCTCCCTGGCCTTCATCCTCGCCGGCGCCGGCGCCGGCTGGCTTCTCGCCGGGCGCTCGCCCGACCTCATCCTGTCGCTCGTGCTGGCGACCTTGGCGACGACGGTGGCCGCCTGCATGCTGCTGCCGGAGAGCGCGCCATCCGCCCATCGCGTCTCCACCGCGGGTTGGGGGCGCCTCCTGCTCGAGCCGGGGTTCCTGCTCTTCATCCTCGCCGCCGGACTGATCCAGTCGAGCCACGCCGTGCTCTACGGCTTCGGCACCATCCATTGGCTCGCCGCCGGCTACGGCAAGGACACGATCGGGCTGCTGTGGGCCGTCGGCGTCGCCGTCGAAGTCGTGCTGTTCGCCGCCGCGCGGCGCGTCCTCCACCATGTCGGCCCGGTCGGTCTGCTCCTCATCGGCGGCGTTGCCGGCATCCTCCGCTGGACCCTGACCGGCCTCACCAGCGCGCTGCCGGTCCTCTTCGTCGTCCAGGCGCTGCATGGGCTGACGTTCGGGGGCACCCATCTGGGCGCCGTGTATTACATCGCCCGGCGGATGCCGCCGGGGCTTGCCGTGTCGGCCCAAGGCCTATATGGAGCGCTGGCGCAAGGCGCCTTGTTCGGCCTCGCCATGCTCGGCGCCGGCGCGCTCTACGACGCGCTTGCCGGGGCCGCCTTCTTCGTGATGGCCGGCATGTGCGTCGCCGGCTGCGCTGCCGCGCTCGCGCTTCTGAGGGGAAACCGCCGATGACCGCCGATCGCCAGCAGTTCCCGTCGCTCCATGTGATCGATCATCCGCTCATCCGGCACAAGCTCACGCTCATGCGCGACAAGCGCTCGCCGACGATCCTGTTCCGCCAGCTGCTGCGCGAGATCGCCCTGCTCATGGGCTACGAGATCACGCGCAACCTGCCGGTGACGACCGAGCGGATCGAAACCCCGCTCACGCCGATGGAGGCGCCGGTGATCGCCGGCAAGAAGGTCGTGATCGTCTCCATTCTGCGCGCCGGCCTCGGCATGGCCGACGGGCTGCAGGACCTGATTCCCTCGGCCCGCATGGGCCATATCGGTCTCTATCGCGATCCCCAGACCAAGCGTCCCGTCGAATATTTCGTCAAGCTGCCGGAGCCGGAGGGGCGCACCTTCATCATCTGCGATCCCATGCTGGCGACGGGCTATTCCGCGGTCGCCGCGGTCGACATCCTGAACCGCCGTGGCGTCAGCGATGCCGATATCCGCTTCCTGGCCCTGGTGGCCGCGCCCGAAGGCATGCGCGTCTTCGCCGCCGCCCACCCGACGATCCCCGTCTACGCCGCCGCCCTCGACGATCACCTCAACGACCACGCCTACATCGTGCCTGGCCTCGGCGATGCGGGGGACCGGCTGTTCGGGACGAAGTAGGGCCAGCCTACAGGTTCGTCTGCCGATACCCGCGGCTGACAACGCCGGATATCTCTTTTCGCAGCCATGCCAGGTCTTTGGCCTTGTCGCCGAATCGCTCGGGCACGAAGGCGGTCGCGTTGAAGCGTGGTGCGCTCGCGGAGACGAGGTCGGCGACCATATGACCCGCGGCAGCGGAGTAGGTGACGCCGCCGGAATTCATGGCCGTGCAGAGATAGAGGCCGTCGATGCCGGCGACCGGCCCGATCAGCGGCGCGTCATCCGGGGTGAATGATTCCGGTCCGTTGACGAAGCGGCGGATTGGCGCCGCCTCCAGACTCGGAAAGATCGCGACGGCCTTCTCGAAGTATGGCGCGATCTTGTCCCAGGCCGGCGGAAACAGCGTGAAGGCGAAGGGCTCCGGCAGGGAGGCGGTGTCGATCGTCTTGGCGTCTTCGTCGAAGGCGCCGACCATCATGCCGCCGACCTCCTCGCGGCCATACAATAGATCTTCCGGCGCCACGAACGATGGCGTCTCGCGCGGCAACCGCGGCGTCACGTCGGCAATGACATAGAAGTGCTCGCATGCCCATTGGGCCAAGTGAACGTCGACGGCCGCCAGCAGGGAGCGCGACCACAGGCCCGCGGCCACCACGACGTCGTCGACCTCGATCTTTTCAGTCGCCGTCTCGACGCCGCGCACGCGTCCACCGCGCACGGAGAGTCCTGTCACTCGGCAGTTCTCGACGATCCGAACGCCGTGGCGGCGCGCGCCCTTGGCATAGGCCGCCGTCAAATCGGCCGGATTGACGCGGCCGGAAAGCGGATTGAACCAGGCGGCGGCGATGGCATCGCCCGCGAGCAGCGGATGCAGGCCGGCGGCCTCCTTGCCCGTGATCATGCGCGACTTGATGCCGCGCCGGCGGGCTTCGTCTTGGTAGGCTTCCAGCCGGCGAACGGCGGGCTGTTCATGGGCCAGGAACAGGCGACCGGTCTTGAGCCAACCGGTGTCTTGTTCGGTCTCGGCCGTCAGCTGCGCGATCGTCTCGAAGGCATAGAGCACGGTCGCGTCGTGATGCAGGCCGGGCCGCCAGGTAATGTTGCCGGCGGAATGCCAAGTCGTGCCAGAGCCGAGGCGGTCGCGCTCAATCAGCACGATCTCGCCGAGCTCCCGCTGCGCCAGATGCCAGGCGATGCTGCATCCGACCACACCGCCGCCGACAACCAGGATTCGCCGAGGCATCTTCAACCTTCGTCGCTGTTGCTAGGATGAAGGTTATGCCTGCGAGCGCGACGGGACCAGGCCAAGGGCTTGACCGGGTTGCCGACGCCTCAACCAGCGCCGTCAGCTACGTGCCGGCGGTCAGGCTCTCCAGCCGTGCCGCCAGCTTCTCCCCGACCTCGCCGCCCTTGCCGGCGATCTTCTGGTCGAGCACCAGCTTGAGGGCGTCGAGATGGGCCTGGGCGATCGTGAAGCCGGCGTCGTCGAGGGCGCGGCCCGGCGCGATCAGCCGGCAGAGCGAGTGGCCCAGGCGCGTCACCAGGGGATAGCCGAAGCTGCTGCCCTGGCCCTTGATATTGTGCATCGCCCCATAGAGGAGATCGAGCTGCGCGCGCCGCCCCTCGGGTGCCTTCTTCGCGGCGTCGAGCAGCGCCTGCGTATTGTTGACATCGATGCGCGCCCATTGGGTGTAATTGGCGCGCAGCGCGGTGGTCGCCTCCTCGGCGCGCGCCAGCGTCTCCTTCAGCGGGTTGTAGCCGATGTCGCCGCCGCCTGCGGGCGTATCGCCGGGAGGGTCGTCTTCGCGGGGATCCATTTCAAGCGTCCGTGCCGGTCACTGCCGCAAGGGAATCGAGCATCGCCTGCATCGCCGCCTCGGCGCTCGCCGTCGCCCCGGCATCGTTGGCGGCGGCACCGGCAGCGTCCGTCGCGTCGCCGATATTCGCCGCCGACGCGATGCCCATGCAGGAAGCAATTGACAGAAACAGCTGCTCCTTGTCGATAGGCTTGGAGACATAATCGTTCATGCCGACCGCCAGCAGCCGTTCGCGGTCGCCCTTCATGGCGTTGGCGGTCATGGCGATGATGGGGATGGCGCGGGCGGCCCCGGCCATCGCCCGGATGCGTTTGGTGGCCTCGACGCCGTCCATCTCCGGCATCTGCACGTCCATGAGAATGAGGTCGTAGGGCCGGCTGCTTACGGCATCCAGCGCTTCCAGGCCGTTGGCGGCGATGTCGATCCGATGTCCGGCCTTGCTCAGCAGGACCGTCGCCAGCAGCTGATTGACCTGATTGTCCTCGACGACGAGGATGCGCAGCGGGCCGATGTCGCGCGCCTCTGCCGAGGTCGCGCCGGCGGCGCTGGCCGGGGCCGGGAGCGCGGCGACGGCGATATCCACGCCGCACAGCTGGGCCACGCATTCCAGCAGCTTGCCCTGCATGATCGGCTTGCTGAGCGCGAGGGCAAAGCCGCAGGCCTCGGCGCGGGCGGCCAGGCCGCGGACGCCCAGCGAAGTCGCCAGGATCAGCTTGGTCTGGGCGAAGGCCGGCTCGGCGCTGATGCGGCGGCCGAGCGCGACGCCGTCCATCTCCGGCATCATCTGATCGATGAGGGCGATGTGGAAGGGGGCGCCGCGCTGCGCCGCTTCATCGAGCGCGGTCAAGGCCTCGAACCCGCTTTCGACCGACGTCACGGTCATGCCCCAGGCGCCCAGCTGCTTGCGGAAGATCAGGCGGTTGACCTCGTTGTCGTCGACCACGAGGACCCGGTATCCCCGTAGCGCCGTGTTGGCCACATAGTGGGAGACGCGGTCCGCGGCGCCCGGCGCCAGCCGCACCGAGAACCAGAAGCGGCTGCCCTTGCCTTTCGTGCTGTCGACGCCGATCTCGCCGCCCATGGCGCTCACCAGCTGCTTGCAGATCGCGAGCCCGAGGCCGGTGCCGCCGAAGCGGCGCGTGGTCGAGGAGTCGGCCTGGGTGAACTTCTGGAACAGCGTCGGCACCACCTCCGCGGGAATGCCGATGCCGGAGTCCGTCACCTCGAAGCGCAAATGCACCTCGCCCGCGACGGTGCCCAGGCTGAAGGCCTCGATGGCGACGCCGCCGTGATCGGTGAACTTGATCGCATTGGCGACCAGATTGAGCAGCACCTGCCGCAGCCGGCCGGGATCGCCGCGCAGCCGATTGGGCACGTCGGGCTCGACGAAGGTGGCGAGATCGATGCCCTTGCCGTGGGCCCGCGCGCCGTGCAGCTGGCCGACGCTGTCGAGCAGATCGGAGAGGCCGAAGTCGATGCTCTCGAGCGTCAGCTTGCCGGCCTCGAACTTCGAGTAGTCGAGGATGTCGTTGATGAGCGTCAGCAGCGCGTCCGCGCATTGCTGGACGGTCTTGGCGTAGCGGCGCTGCTCGTCGTCGAGATCGGTGTCGAGCAGCAGTCCGGTCATGCCCATGACGCCGTTCATGGGGGTGCGGATCTCGTGGCTGATGGTCGCCAGGAAGTCCGACTTGGCGGCGTTGGCCGCCTCGGCCGCTTCCTTGGCCTGCCGCAGCTCCTCCTCGGCGCGCCGGCGTGCCGTGACGTCGAAGATGGCGCCGTCGAGGCAGCGCAGCGCCCCGTCGTCGCCATAGACGCCCTGGCCCTTCTCATGCGCCCAGCGGAGCGAGCCGTCCTTGTGGCGAAGCCGGTATTCGACCGTGAAGGCCTGGCGGCTCGCGACGCCCTCGTTCACGGCCGCCGCCACCATCGCCACATCGTCGGGATGGATCAGGCTGGCGAAGGTCCGCTCCCGACTGTGGATGAAGTCCGCCGCCGGATAGCCGGAGATCTCGGCGATCGCATCGCTGATGAACTCCGTCGTGTAGTCGGCGTCGTGCGTACAGCGGTAGCAGGCGCCGGGAATGTTGGCGAGCAGGGTCCGGAACTTCGTCTCGCTCTCGCGCAGCGCGATGCGGTCGGCCTCGCCGCGCGCCACCTGCCCCATGAACAGACGAAAGGCGAAGTAGCAGGCGCACATGATGAGAGCGCTGGTGGCGCAGGTCGCCAGCACGTCGCCGCGCCAGGCCGCCAAGGCTTCGGCGCGGGAGATCCCGACGGCGATCGCGAGTGGAAATCCCGCGACCGGGTGGGTGCTGATGATGCGCGCGATGCCGTCGGAAGGCAGCGCGCTCACGGCCGGTCTGTCGCGCGACGTCGCGATCAGCTGACCGAGCGCCGGGGCGTCGGCGGCGGCGGCGCTCGGCTCGGCCGCGGCGGCCGGCTGGCGCGCCAGGATCGTGCCGTCGTTGCGCAGCAGCATGATGGCGCCGTCATTGCCGACGCCGATCTGCCGATACAGCGTCACGAAATAGGAGGGATCGACATAAGCAACGACGAGGCCGCTGGATTCGCCGCCCGCCAGGGCGATGCGCCGGCTGATGGCGAAGACCGGCTTCGGTTCGCCCGCGATTGCGAGCAGGCCGGAGACGCGCAAGCCGCCGCTTGTATCGGCGAGCTGGCGCTCGATGTCCGCGCGCGCCAGCGGCGCAATCGCAGAAGGCGCGTCCGCGCGCGAATCCTGGACCACCTGCCCGCTGCGATCGAGCACGCTGATCGCCACCATCTGCGGCGCGCCCGTGAGGAGTTGGCGCAGCTCCGCGGCGACGGCCGGATCGAAGGATGGGGGCGCAGACGCCTGCGTCTTCATATAGGCCGCGGCCGTCGACAAGGTCCGATCGATGACCTCGACCGTCTGCGCCGTCTGCTGCTCGAAGACGCGCGACAGTCGGCCGGTCTCGATCGCCGCCGAAGCCAGGGCGCGATCGTGCCCGACCCACAGGCCGTAGCCGACCAGGCCGATGATGGTGCCGGCCATGGCGAATCCGAAGACCACCAGCGCGCGCTGCAGGCCGCGCAGGGATCCGGCCTGCTGCCGGCCGTCCGCGGGCGCCGCTTGCAGGGTCACGTCTGTCGTCTCCGCCGACATTGGGGAATGCTTAATCAGCTTTCACCACACTCTCTAACAAAGTCTTAAGCCGGGGATTGCGCTCAAATCCGGACCCGCGCCGACTAGGCCGCGGAGGCCCGCTTGCGGGACCGTTCCCGCGGGAAGACCACCTTCACCGTCGTGCCGGCCCCGATCGCGCTGACCAGCTCGAGCGTTCCGCCGTGCAGTTCCACGAACGTGCGCGACAGCGGCAGGCCGAGTCCGGTGCCGCTGTATTTGCGGCTGAAAGCGCCTTCCACCTGGACGAAGGGTTCGAGCACGCGGCGCACCTGGTCCACCGGTATGCCGATGCCGTTGTCTTGGACGAGGAAATACAAGCTGCCGTCAGGCGTGACGGCGACCGACAGCCGGACGGTGCCGCCCTCCGGCGTGAACTTGACGGCGTTCGACAGCAGATTGAGGAGAACCTGCTTGATCATGCGGCTATCGGCCCGCAGCGCCGGCAGGTCGGGCTGCAGGTGGCGCTCGAGGGCAATGCCCTGCGCCGCCGCCCGCTCGTCGACCAGGCGCAGCGAGTCGATGACGATCTCCTCGACGTCGCAATCCTCCTCGTGCAGGTCCTGATGGCCGGCCTCGACCTTCGAGAGATCGAGGATGTCGTTGATCACGCCCAGCAGATGTGTGCCGCTCTCGTGGATGTCGCAGGCATAGTTGCGGTATTGGACCGAGCCCATCGGTCCGAACAGCTCGGCTTTCATGACCTCGGAGAAGCCGATGATGGCGTTGAGCGGCGTGCGCAGCTCGTGGCTCATATGGGCCAGGAATTGCGACTTCGCCTCGCTGGCCGCCTCGGCCGCGTCCTTCGCCCGCCGCAGTTCGGCCTCGCCCTGCTTGCGGTCGGTGATGTCGAAGATGCAGCCATCGAGATACTGGGCGCGGTCGTCCGCGCCGTAGATGGCGCGGCCGCGATCCCACACCCATTTGGCGCCACCGCCCTTGTGGATGATCCGGTATTCGACCGCGAAGGGCACGCGCTTGTGCACCGACTCCTCGATGGTCCGCGCCACGTGATAGCGATCGTCCGGGTGGATGATGCTGGCGAAGCTGCGCGGGCCGCCGGCGATGAAGTCCGCGGGCGGATGGCCCGTCAGTTCGCCGAGCGCGTGGTTGACGAAGGTTTCCGTCCAGCGCCCATCGAACACCGACCGGTAGATCACGCCGGGCACGTTCTCGATCAGCGACGACAGGCGCCCTTCGCTCTCGCGCAGATTGTCGAGGGCTTCGACCAGGGCGGTTTCGGCCGTGCGTTGGGAATCGATGTCGCTGATGGAGCCGGCCATGCGGATGGGTTCGCCGGCGGCGTCGCGGAGGGCCTGGCCGCGGACGCGGAACCAGCGATAGGTACCGCCCTTGAGCCGCAGCCGGTATTCGACGTCGTAAGGCTTGCCTTCCTTCAGATGCTGCTCGAGCGCGAGGACGCGCCGCCCGCTGTCCTCGGCGTGGATGCGGCTGAAATAGTCGTCGTAGTCGGCGCTGAACTCCTCGACCGCCTTGTAGCCCAGCAGTTCGCAGCAACGCGGCGAGAACCACACGCGGTCGGCCACCATGTCCCAGTCCCACAGGCCGTCGGAGGTGCCGCGCACGGCCAGGTCGAAGCGCTGCTCGCTGACGCGCAGCGCCGCCTCCGAGGCGTCGCGCCGGCCCAGGCTGCGCAGCAGCAGCAGCACCAGGAGCAACACGGCGATGGTGATCACCAGCGCCAGTGCCGCCCGCATGCGCACGTCCTCGCGCCACTGTGCCAGCACCTCGTCCCGCGACAGGCCGACCGCGACCACCAGCGGCCGGTTCGGCACCGTGCGATAGCTGACGATGCGCTCGATCCCGTCCGGGGGCAGGGCGATCGTCGTCGTGCCGTTGCGGCTCCATTGCATCAGGCCGCGGAATGCCTCGCGGTCGCTCGGCTTCTGCTCGTAGACATCGGCTTGGAACGGTTCGCGGATCAGCGTGGTTCCGTCGCGCTTGAAGAGTTGAATCAGGCCGTGTTCGCCGATGTTGAGGGTATCGTAGACGTGCTGGAAGTAGGCGAGGTCGACGAAGGCCACGATCGCGCCCGCGAACTCGCGGGCGCTGGCGTCGAGGCGGCGGCTCAGCGCGATCGACCAGCGGCCGGTGCGCGCGTCCTTGAACGGGGAGCTGATGTAGATCGCCGCCGATGGATAGTCGCGCGGGTAGGTGAAATAGCCCTCGTTCGCGATGTTCGCGTTGACCGGCCCGTTCTCCAGGGAGTCCTGCATGATGTTGCCGGATTCGTCGGTGATGACGATCCGCTGGACGAACGACATGTCGCTCACCGAGCGGCGCAGCATGCTTGCCAGCCGGTGATCGAGGCGCGGCGATCCCTTGATGACGTCGAGATAGTCGATGATGTGCCCGAGGCCGACATCGACCACTTCGATGGTCTGGGTCGTGTGGTGGTCGAGCACGGCGACCAGGTTCTGGCTGGTCAGGGCCGCCCGCTCCAGGCTGCGGTCGTATTCGCGCATCACCTCCGAGCCCAGAAGGCCCAGGAACAGCGCGACCACGACGAATCCGAAGACAATAATCCCCGTGCGCATCCCGATGGGGGCGCGGACCTTTTCCAGCAAGCGTTGCGGTGCGGACGCGACAGTCAAGGAACCAGACCTTATTCTTCTGATCCTCCTAAGAACGCAAGCATGGGACTATGTGGTTAACAAACCTTAAAGACCGGCCTACAGGCGGCGCGGCAGTTGGCGCGCGACGAGTGCCGCCGCCAATGCGAACAGGCCGCTTGCGATGAACACCGCCTGCAGGTCGAAGACATTGAGCAACGACCAGAAAGCCGCGGCCGACACGAGGTCCGACATGTCGATGTAGGTGCGGTACACCGAGGTCATCTGCGGGCGCTCATAGGGGTGTACGAGGCGCATGAACGGTATGCCGCCGAGCGCGTCGAGCGTGACGGCCCCGCAGGCCGCCGCCAGCAGGCAGGCGATCACGGCCGGCGGCCAGGCATAGAGCAGCCCGGCCGAGAGGGTCAGGAGTCCCATGCCGACATAGGCCCCGATGATCGGCCGGCGCAGCCCGATGCGGGCAGCCAAGCGTCCGGCCAGCGGCGCGCCGAACAGCAACCCGTTGCCGATGGAGACCACGCCGGCGCCCCACAGGCTGCCCTGCTCGCGGCCGAGCGTCTGAACCATGTAGATCGGCGGATAGACGGCGAACATTCCCCACCAGCAGGAGCGGCCGAAGGGAATGAACCAACCGAGCAGCAGGCGACGCTGCGACAGGAACCGCCGAATGCTGGCGATCGGGTTGGGTGGCGGCTGGGTGGCAGCGGCCACGGCCGGATTGTCCTGAATGCGCAGATACCAGAAATAGCTCAGCAGCAGCGCGCCGCTGACGATCGTGACCATTTCGCCGCTCCCGCGTCCAATCTGCGTATTGAGAAAGACGCCGAGAAAGGGGCCGGTGCACCAGGCTGTCGCGCTCAGCATCATCTTCAACGGCTCGGAGCGGACGAGGTCGCGCTTGCGGATATAGTCCATCACATACAGCATCAGCGAGATGTTCGTCGCCGCGCCGCCGAAGGCGCGCGCGAACATGCCGCCGACCTGCCCCTCGCGGGTTCCCGTCGCCAGCAGAAGGCCCGCCAGCATGACCAGGCAGACGCCGAAGCTGTAGATCCAGCGGCGGCGGAACCGGCGTATCAGCAGGGGGATCGTGAGTCCGCCTGCCAGCGACGACAGGCTTACCGCCAGGTTCAGCAGAGTGACGTCGCGGGCGTTGCCGAGCAGTTCGAAGGCCTGCAGCGGCACGATCGTCCACAAGGTGGCGCGCGCCAACGATTCCAATGCGAACAGGAGGGCGAAGACCATCGCCCCCGGCTTGGTGACGGCGCGTATCCAGGGCGGTCGTATTTCGGACATGAAGGGCGGGCCGGGAAATCGGTCCGTGAGTCGGACGTTGCTAAGGGCTTCCAATTACGGCATTAGCATCGACAGGAAAAGGTGCCAGATGGCCCACCGAATTTGCAGGGCTGCCCATCGGATTCGTCCTGGCGGCCGCCGGACGATCGGGCGTTCGGCTCGGCCGGAATGAGCGACGTCCTGCCGGCATCGCCGCGGCGGCGGGGCCACGGCGATGCGAGCACCTCGCAGCGGCGGGCCCGCCGCGAAGCGGCCGGCCTGCCGCAGCCGCCCTGGCGCAATCTCGTCAATCCCTATGAACCCATCGAAGTGCTGACCGCCGAGTCGCTCGAGCGTATCCACGACGCCTCCATGCGCATCCTCGAAATCCACGGCCTGGAATTCCTGAACGACGCCGCTCTCGACCTCCTGGATCGCGCCGGTGCCAACGTCGATCGCCAGACCCGCCGCGTGCGCTTCGACCGCCAGCTGGTCGCCGAATACGTGGCGAAGGCGCCGGCGCGCTTCGCGCTGCACGCCCGCAACCCCGCGCGCAGCGTGACCATCGGCGGCAACCACATCGCCTTCTGCGCCGTCTCCAGCGCGCCCAACTGCTCCGACCTCGATCGCGGCCGTCGACCCGGCACCTACGCCGACTACTGCGATTTCCTGCGGATCATCCAGAGCCTCAACATCATCCACCTCGCCGCCGGCTATCCGGTCGAGCCGATCGACATCCCGCCGCCGATCCGCCATCTCGACGCCTACCATGCGGTCATCACGCTCACCGATCGCGTGTGGTCGCCCTCGGCGATCGGCGGCGGGAGGGTGGAAGACGGCCTCGCCATGAACTGCATCGCGCGCAGAATCACGCGCGACGAGTTACTCGACAAGCCCGGCCTCTGCACGGTCGTCAACACGAATTCGCCGCTCCGGGTCGATGGGCCGATGCTGGACGGGCTGATGGCGATGGCGCGCGCCGGCCAGGCCGTCATCGTCACGCCTTTCACCCTCGCCGGGGCCATGGCGCCGACGACCTTGGCCGGGGCGCTCGCCTTGCAAAACGCCGAAGCTCTCGGCGTCATCGCCTTCGCCCAGATGGTGCGGCCAGGCGCGCCGGTGCTCTATGGCGCCTACACGTCGAATGTGGACATGAAATCGGGCGCGCCGGCGTTCGGCACGCCGGAATATACGCGCACCGCCCTCGCCAGCGGACAGCTGGCGCGCCGCTATGGGCTGCCCTACCGCTCCTCCAACGCCTGCGCCGCCAACGCGGTCGATGCCCAGGCCGCCTATGAATCGGAGATGTCGATCTGGGGCGCGGTGATGGGCGGCGCCAACCTGGTGAAGCACGGCGCGGGCTGGATGGAGGGTGGCCTGGTCGCCTCGTTCGAGAAGCTGATCGTCGATGCCGAGATCCTGCAGATGATGGCGGAATTCCTGCAGCCCATCGCCGTGACCGACGATACGCTGGCGCTCGACGCCATCGCCGAGGTGGCGCCCGGCGGCCACTATTTCGGCGCCCAGCATACGCTCGCCCGCTACGACACCGCCTTCTATGCGCCGATGGTCTCGGACTGGCGCAATTACGAGACCTGGCGCGAGGCCGGAGCGCTCGATGCGGCCCAGCGGGCCAACGTGATCTGGAAGCGGCTGCTCGCCGAATACCAGCCGCCGCCGCTCGATCCGGCCATCCGCGAGGAACTGGATGTCTACGTCGCCCGCCGCAAGGCCGAAGGCGGCGTGCCCGCCTCCTAGATCGCAGCCTAAGCCTCAGGCCAGCGGAAGAAGAAGTGGCTGTCGGTGTGGCCGACCGTCAATTGCAGCGTCTCGCCGCGCCGTACCGGGCGGTCGCGGTCGAAGAACGTGAGGGCCTGGCGCCAGTGCCTGCTGTCGCCGCCGGGAGCGGTCGACAGCGTGATGGCATCGTCGAGCTGCAGGTCGAACCAGAAGGCGACGGCCTGTGCCGCGCCATCCGCTGTGGCCTCTATCCTGACGGACTGCGTCCTCTCTTCCGTCGGCAGGCGCCGGAAATCGAAGCGCGCCATCTCGAATACGTCGCTGAGCTGGCGATGCGGCTCCTGCGCCATGGCGAACTGCCGATGGGCGACGGGATTGCGGAAGATGTCGAACTCGCTGAGGTCGAAGCCGCTGATTTCCCTGATCGGGTTCACGCGGCGCAGCTCCGGGCATTCCACCAGTACGCCCCGGACCGTGGCGCCGGCCGGAATGACCGCGGCATCGGCCGAGATCAGAGCGGCGCAGGCATGGCGGAACGTGCGCATCACGCCCTCGCCCAGAAGGCCGGCGTCGAGGATCTCCGAAATCAGCAGGTCGGCCGGCTCCGGCAGGTCGCGCCCGAGCGTCAGCTCGGTGGAGCGCTTGGCGATCACCGTGATGCGATCGGCATAGCCGTTGCGGGCGACGATCCGCGCGGCCATCTGGGCGAGCGGCGTTATGGCCTCGCAGGCGATCACGCGCTGCGCGCCGGCCCGCGCCGCCATCATGGCGAGGAGGCCCGAGCCGGTGCCGATATCCAGCACCAGCCGCCGCCCGCGCGCCGCCTTCGCGATGGCGCGTTCGAAGGCATCGTTGCGGGCCTGGTCGTTGAGCATGGCGAAATGCCAGGCCGGGATCGAGCGGCGATAGGTGTCGCGCAGATTGTGCCGATATTGGGCGTTGGCGGGGTCGGCCTTCACCGCCTGCTCGAGGGCCTGCACGGCGGCCTCGAACTGCCCCTGCTCCCGGTAG
>JBGPEQ010000013.1:0-18529 GCA_041482855.1 Dongiaceae bacterium
CTGCGAACTGCTCTCGCACCTCGCCAACATCGGCGATACCCGCAGCCTGATCCTGCACCCGGCCTCGACCACCCACCGCCAGCTGACCGAGCAGCAGCGCGTCGCGGCCGGCGCCGGTCCGGACGTGGTGCGCCTCTCGATTGGCCTGGAGACCGTCGACGACATCATCTCGGACCTGGATCAGGCGCTGCGCGCGGCCGCTGGCTAGGCCGCGCCGCCGGCGCGGCTACTGCACCGTGCCGAAGATGTCTTCCAGGCTGTCGCGCAGCTGCACGGTCTGGAACGGCTTGACCAGGTAGTGATCGACGCCCTCGGCCTTGGCCTGCTCCATCTGGTCGCGGCCCGGCCAGGTCGACGCCATGATGATGGGCATCTTCTTCAGGACGGGGTGGCCGCGCACGGCCTTGACCAGGTCGAGGCCCGTCATGTCCGGCATGATCCAGTCGGAGATGATGAGATCGAACTTCTCCTCGTGGAGCTGCTTCAGCGCTTCCGTTGCGCTGGCGGCCAGCGCGACCTGATTGATGCCGAGTTCGCGCAGGCGGGCGGTGATGAAGTCCCGCATCATCTGCTGGTCATCGACAACGAGGACATTGAGATTGGCCACCGCCGACTGCATGGAGAACTCCTTTGACGGCTGACCTGCGGAGCGCGCTCGCAACACCGTCTCCTCACCATCTTCGTGTCGATCGTCTAAATTTTGATTAATAACGCCGTCAATTCCTTGTATCATTGTCGCAATTTCCTTTGAGTTTGAGTTTCATCGTTCATCGCTTCGACGCCTGGGTGGGTCAGCCGGCGCATCGATCGAGGATCATTCCGGCGATCCGGCCGATGGGTGCTTCGACCTCGGTGGCGCCGAGCGCGTTCGCGGCCTTCGGCATGCCGTAGACGACGCAGGAGGCCTCGTTCTGGCCGATCGTCCGCGCCCCGGCCTCGCGCATCGCCTTCAGGCCCTTGGCGCCGTCGGCGCCCATGCCGGTGAGGATGACGCCGATCGCATTGCGCCCGGCCTCCACCGCGACCGAATGAAAAAGAGCGTCGACCGAGGGCCGATGGCCGCACACCGGCTCACCGTCGTCGATCTTGCACAAGTATTGGGCCCCGGAGCGAATCATTCGCAAATGCAGCTCGCCGGGCGCAATATAGACATGTCCGGGCAACGCCCGCTGGCCGTCTTGCGCCTCGACGACCGCGACCTGCGCCAGGGCGTTCAGGCGCTGCGCGAAGCGCTGCGTGAAGCCGCCGGGCATATGCTGCACGACCAGCGTCGCCGGACTGTCGGACGGCAAGGTGCAGATCAGTTCGCGCAAGGCCTCGACTCCTCCCGTCGAAGCACCGATCGCGACGATGCGCTCCGTCGTCCGGTACACCAGAGGCACTTTCGGCCGCTCCTTTGGCGTCACCGCCGATAGGGCGCGCACCCGCACGCGCGCCCGCGCGGCCGCCTTGATCTTGGCGACCAGCTCCTCGCGCTTCTCGTCGAAGCCGCGGGCGACGTCGATGCGCGGCTTGGTGACGAAGTCGACGGCGCCCAGCTCGAGCGCCTGCAACGTCACGTCGGCGCCGCGCTCCGTCAGCGACGACACCATCACGACCGGCGTCGGCTTGACCCGCATTATCTTCTCGAGAAAGGTCAGCCCGTCCATGTTGGGCATCTCGACGTCGAGCGTGATGACGTCGGGATTCTTGGTGCGGATGATGTCGGCCGCCGTGGTCGGATCGGTCGCGCTGCCGACCACCTCGATGCTGCCGTCGCCGCCGAGCATGGCGCGGATGAGTTGCCGCGCGAGCGCGGAATCGTCGACGATGACCACGCGCACCGGCCGGTCCGCCGGATCATGCGCCGCCGGGCGCAGCGGGATCGTCCTTGCTGTCATTTCGCCTTCCGGTAGGTGCTGCGGCCGACCAGCCGCAACGGACAATTCGATCCGAACAGGCTTTCCGAATGTCCGAGATAGAGGGTGCCATGCGAGGCCAACAACTCCGAGGCGCGCCGCACCACCGATTCCTGCGTGCGGTCGTCGAAGTAGATGATCACGTTGCGGCAGAAGATGGCATCGAACGGCCCGTGCATCGGCCAGCGATCGACGAGATTCATCCACTCGAAGACGACCAGCGGCCGCAGATGGGCCGCAATGCGGTACGTATTCGGACTGGCCGTGGCTCGCATGAACTTGGCGCGGAACTCCGGGGGTATCTCCTCCACCTGCTTGGCGGAGTAGACGCCGGCCTCGGCCTCGGCCAGCGCATTGGTGTCGATATCGGTGGCGAGGATGAGGGCGTCCCAGCGATCGAGGTCCGGCAGATATTGCCGCAGCACCATCGCGATCGAGTAGGCCTCCTCGCCGGTGGCGCAGCCGGCCGACCAGATGCGGATCTTGCGCCGCCCCTTCATCTGGGCCTTGCGGATGATGCGCGGCAGCAGGTCCTTGGCGAAATGGTCGAAGTGATGGGACTCGCGGAAGAACTTGGTGTAGTTGGTCGTCAAGGCGTTGACGAGGACGCCCATCTCGTCGGCGCCCTGCGCGCCATCGAGACGCTCGCGATAGGCGCCGAAACTCCGCAATCCCAGGTCGCGCACGCGCCGCGACAACCGGGCATACACCATGTTGCGCTTGTGCGGCCCGAGATTGATCCCGGCCTTCTCTTTCACCCGCCTGACGATGAAGACGAAATCCTCGTCCTCCATCGGCAGCTCATGGGCCACGGCGGCCGTGGCTGTCATCGACATCGATGCAATCAAGATATTGACTCTCCCTTGCCGCAGGCACTCCTGCGGTTTTGATTTGTCTATTGTCGAATGTCTCAGAATTCAGCCAGGCGCGAGCCGGCGGCGCGCCGGGCGGGTGCGGTCTCCGCATGCTCGCGGGCAAGCGCCGACGGCGCCTTGTCCGCCGGTTCGCCGTCCATACGCCTACTCAGGCCTTCTTGCAGTAGCCGCGCATCTCTCTTCGCATCTTCCTCGGCGGTCCGCCCGTATCGCACCGCCTGCGACAACTGCTCCATCTGCCGGTCCACGGAATTCACCGACGCCGTCGACTCCTCCACCAGCGCCGCGTTTTTCTGCGTCGCTCCCTCCATCGCCGTCACCGACTCGTCCACCTGCTGCACCCCCGCCGACTGCTCCTGCGAGGCCGCCGCAATCTCCGATACGATGTCCGTCACCCTCTTCACCGACGTCACGATCTCCGACAAGGAGCCGCCCGCCTTGCTCACCAGCTCTACGCCCCGCTTCACATGCTTGTTGCTGGTGGTGATCAGTCCCTTGATCTCCTTCGAGGCCTGGCTCGAACGCTGTGCCAGCGAGCGCACTTCCGCCGCCACCACCGCAAAGCCGCGCCCGGCGTCGCCGGCCCGTGCCGCCTCGACCGCCGCGTTCAGCGCCAAAAGGTTGGTCTGGAACGCGATCTCGTCGATCAGACCGACGATCTCGGCAATGCGCTGCGAGGACTGCTCGATCTCCCCCATCGCGCTGACCGCTGTCACCGCCACCTCGCCGCCGCCTTCGGCCGCGCTACGCGCCGCCAGGGCCAGCTGGTTGGCCTGCTGCGCGTTATCGGCGTTCTGCTTCACTGTCACCGACAGCTCGCGGATCGAGGCCGCCATCTCCTCCAGGCTCGTCACCTGCTCTTCCGTGCGCGCCGACAGGTCCTGCGCGCCAGCCGTCAACTGCGCCGTCGCTGCCTTGATGCTGGTGACGCCCTCGGCGATCTCCGCCTCGACCTTCAACTGGTCGGTTACGTCGACCCACTCCACGACCGTGCCCAGCCGCCCGCCCGACTCGTTCATGACAGGATTGGCCGTGAGATCCACCGTGCGGTCGCCGAAGCGCGCCCGCTCGCGATAGCTCTCGCTCAGCTCGCCCAGCCGCCCCCTCATCGCCTCGGCATCGCCGAAGAACGAGGCCACGTCGGTATGGCCGATCTCCCCGGCCTGGAACTCCGGAAGCTTGACACGGATCTCGCCCTCTTGCTCCCGGAAGTAGCGCTGCGCCGCCTGGTTGGCGTAGACGATCTTCCCTGCCAGGTCGGCCATCAGCACCACGCTCGCCGTGTTCTCGAGCGCCGTCTGGATGCGCGCCGCCCGCACGCCGGTGTCGCGGATGGTCGTCAGCGAGCGCGCCATGTCGCCGATCTCATCGCCGCGGCCGAGGCCGGGGATCTGCGCATCCTCGTCGCCGCCCGCCAGCTGACCCATGACTCCCGCCATCTGCGCCAGCGGCCGCGCGATCGTGCGCGCCGTCAGGGCGCCGTAGAGGATCGACAGGACGACGCCGAAGAGCAGTATGACAGCCGTGCTGACGAGCGCCTTCGACGCCACTATTCGCGCGGCCGTGTCGACGTCCCCACTGATCTCGTCGGCGCGCGCCACCACCTTGCTCAGGGTCACCCGTACGGCCGCCGCCGTCTCGCCCATGCCCTTGCTGACATCGGCCGCCCGCGCACTCGCCGCCAGCGCGTCCGCGTGGGCCTTGAAGAATCCGGTGTCGCCGCTGGCCCCTTGCTGGACCTGTTCAAGCTCGTCGCCGATCTTCTTGGCGAGGTCCGTGATGCCGCTTTCCGAGTTGCGCGCCAATCCGGCCTGGATTGCCACCGCGGACTTCAGAGTCATATCGAATTGCTGCTCGACCGCGGACAGATCCTCGCCATGACCGGCCGCCAGGTAGGTCCGGGCAACGTCTCGCAACTCCGCGACGCGGGCCTGCAGGCGATAGGCGCCGCGCAGCACCGGGTAGGCGTTGCTCAGGGTCTCCGAGAGTATCGCCTCCATTTCCGCAACCGACGCCGTGCCGGATTGCGTGAGGGCGCGGCTTCGGCCCTGATGGCCGTTCATCAGGGTCTCGCCCAGAGAGGACAGCTGGCCCGCATAGTTCACGATCTCGTCGAGATTGCGCGCGAATTCCGAGAATTTTGCCTCTGACGCCGCCGTCATGGTCGCCTGTCGATCGAGGGCGGAGACCAGCTGGCGGCCCTGTGCAAAGAAAGTGCCGACGCTCAGCTTCGCCCCGCGTATGTCGATATCGACGCCGTTGTTCTTGGCCAGGGTCTGGATGGTGGCGAATTGCTGCCTGGTGCCGGTCTCGCCCGCCGCTATGGCGTCCGCGGCGCGTTGCAGGCCGGTATTGTTTACTTCGCTCCTTGCGGACACCAATCCGACGAGGACCGCATCGATGGCATCGGCGATGTGCGTTGCCGCGCTGGTCAGCGGCTTCGCCACCGTTTCAATCTGTCCTACGGAGTTGCCGATCTGGTGGATGAAGAAGAGCCCGCCGCCACCGGCCGCCGCGATCAGCGGCGCCATGACGAGAAACGCCAAGCCTAGTCTCCACTGCAACCGCAGTCGGTTCCACCAACCGAAGGGCGACGTCGCGGACATGGTTACGACTCCCGGACGAGGACGAAAGAAGCCGGTGCGCTAACGGCCTCTATGGCGCGGAGGAGCGGCCGGCGGCTCAAAACTCCGCCAGCCGCGAGCCGGCCGCGCGCTTGGCAGGCACGGGCTCGGCGTGCTCATGGGCATGCGCCGCCGGCGCCTTGTCCGCCGCGCCGCCCACGCGGTGGGTGAGGCCCTCCTGCAGCAACCGGGCATCTCCCTTGGCGTCTTCTCCGCCCGTGCGCAGGTAGCGCACCGCTTGCGACAGCTGCTCCATCTGCCGGTCCACGGAATTCACCGACGCCGTCGATTCCTCCACCAGCGCCGCGTTCTTCTGCGTCACTCCCTCCATCGCCGTCACGGCCTCGTCGACCTGCTGCACCCCCGCCGACTGCTCCTGCGAGGCCGCCGCGATCTCCGACACGATGTCCGCCACCTTCTTCACCGACGTCACGATCTCGCCCAGCGATCCCCCGGCCTTGCTCACGAGATCAACGCCCCGCTTCACATGCCCGTTGCTGGTCGAGATCAACCCCTTGATCTCCTTCGAGGCCTGGCTCGAACGCTGCGCCAGCGAGCGCACTTCCGCCGCCACCACCGCAAAGCCGCGGCCGGCGTCGCCAGCACGCGCGGCTTCCACTGCCGCGTTCAACGCCAACAGGTTGGTCTGGAAGGCGATCTCGTCGATCAAGCCGACGATCTCGGCAATGCGCTGCGAGGACTGTTCGATCTCGCCCATGGCAGTCACCGCCGTCACCGCCACCTCGCCGCCGCCTTCGGCCGCACTGCGCGCCGCCAGCGCCAGCTGGTTGGCCTGCTGCGCGTTGTCAGCGTTCTGCTTCACCGTCACCGACAGCTGCCGGATCGAAGCCGCCATCTCCTCCAGGCTCGCCACCTGCTCTTCCGTGCGCGCCGACAGGTCCAGCGAGCCCGCCGTCAGCTGCACCGTCGCCGCCTTGATGCTGGTGACGCCCTCGGCGATCTCCGCCTCGACCTTCAGCTGGTCGGTTACGTCCACCCACTCCACCACCGTGCCCAGCCGCCCGCCCGACTCGTTCACGACGGGATTGGCCGTGAGATCCACCGTGCGGCCGCCGAAGCGCGTCCGCTCGCGATAGGTCTCGCTCAGCTCGCCCAGCCGCCTCTTCATCGCCTCGCCGTCGGCGAAGAACGACGCTACGTTGGCGTTGGCGATCTCCCCGGCCCGGAACTCCGACAGCTTGGCGCGGATCTCGCCCTCTTGCTCGCGGAAGTAGCGCTGCGCCGCCTGGTTGGCGTAGATGATCTTCCCCTCCAGGTCCGCCATCAGCACCACGCTCGCCGTGTTCTCCAGCGCCGTCTGGATCCGCGCCGCCCGCAGGAAGGTATCGCGGGCCACGTTGAATGCGCCGATCAATTCCCCGAGCTCATCTTTCGACTTGAACCTGGCCAGCGCTTCGCCCGCCTTGAAATCGCCGGCGCCGAGCTGGAGCGTCGCATCGCGCAGCGCACGGACCGGCGTCGCAACCTGGTTCGCAATGAGCAGGCTGATGCCGAGGCCGATCAGCAGCGCCATGCCCGCGAAGGCGAGCAATGTCTGCGTCGATTTGCCCAGCAATTCTTCGGTCGCGTCGCGCTTTCCGCCGAGTTCCCCGGTCTCGTCGGCGATCTTCTTGTCGAGGGTCGAGAAAAATGCCGCGTCGGCCGCGTGCATCTTCTCCTGGGCGGCGAGGATCGCCTCCATGTCGGCATGGGCGGCAACCTGGGATACGAGGCCGGCGCTCGCCTCCAGCAACTTCCTGCCGATACCGACGATCTGGTCGCGCTCCTCGTTGGCGCCGGAGGTCCCAAAGCCGGCGCTGGCCGACTTGTCCTCTTGGTCGGAAAATTCCTGGAGAGCCTGCTGCAGGCCGTCCTGCTGCTCCTTGATCTCCTTGTTCATGTCGTCGAGTTCGTGGGTATCCAGACCGGCGACGAGGGCCGCCGTGTCGGTCGCGCCGGCGGCGCCGGCCACAGCCGCGCTGCGGTGCTGCTCCAGCAGCATCTGCACGAGCTCGCTGGTCGATTCGACCACGCGGGCGCCCCTCAGATCGGCCTCGCCCAGGTTGCGCACGATCGGGAACGAATCGTCGGCGAGCGCTTCGTAGTTCGCCTGCACGGCGACGTTGTTCCGCACGGTGACGGCGGCGAGGAGGACGACCAACAGGATCAGCGTGCCGAATCCCAGCACCAGCTTCTGTCGGATAGTCCGGTTGGCGAACCATTGGATCATAGCAGCGATTCCTTTTTTCAATCCGTTATCTGACTGTTCTTAACGACGACCCTGGCGCGCCCTGCTTATCTCCCCGATCCCGTGCCATTTCCCGCAAGAAACGGCCGGAACGGGTGTGCCGGCGATATGATGTTCATTGTGCATTTCGAGACTTGTGGCCGCCGCTCAATGCACCGTGATCGGTGCGGTGATGCGCTCGACCGAAACCAGGGCGATAAGCTGATCATTGACCGTGGCGAGGCCGTTGAGGCACTCCGCCGCGTCCGAACCGCCGATCTCCGGCACCGGACGGACTTCGTCCTCGGGCAGGGTGACGATATCGGACACCGCATCGACGAGCATGCCGATCACACGCTCCTCGATGGCGACGATGACCACGACATGGGCCTTGGTCGGCTCGCTCTGACCGCGGCCGAAGCGCGCCCGCAGGTCGAGGATAGGCACGATCGTGCCGCGCAGGTTTATAACGCCCATCACGAACTCCGGCGTATTGGGCAGCGAGGTCGTCGCGCTCCAGGCGCGGATCTCCCGCACCTGCCGGATGTCGATGCCGTAGCTCTCTTCCCCGATGGTGAAGCACACGACCTGCAGCATGCTGCGCGTGTCGCCGCCGGCCTCGCCGACCAGCGCCGCCAGCGGATCATAGAACCCCACCGAACTCATTCGCGTTGCTCCTTGCTGCTCGGTATCATGATTTTTCGTACCTTCTCGTTACGCCGCCGCCGATTCCGGCGACTGTCCGGCGTCGCCGCTCGATTGCGCCAGGCCGGCGACATCGAGGATGAGGGCGACGCGGCCGTTGCCCAGGATCGTCGCGCCGGCGATGCCGGGCAGCGCGCGATAGTTCGATTCGACGCTCTTGATGACCACCTGCTGCTGGCCGACGATCTCGTCGACCACCACGCCGATCTTTCCGCCGGCATCGGCGTCGACCAGCATGACCAACCCTTCCCACGGCTCCCGCGTCGCGTCGGGCACGGCAAAGGCGCGGCCGAGATAGACCAGCGGCACATACTCGCCGCGGACGTAGAGCACGTCGCCGCCGCCGACGAGGCGATGCACGTCGCGCGCCTGCGGCCGCAGACTCTCGAAGATGACCGTCAGCGGCACAATATAGGTCTCTCTCCCGACACCGACGACCATGCCATCGAGCACGGCGAGCGTCAGCGGCAGGGACAGATAGAAGGTCGAGCCCCTGCCGGCGACGGAGCGGATCAGCACGCGGCCGCCGAGCCGCTCGACGTTGCGGCGCACCACGTCCATGCCGACGCCGCGCCCGGAGATGTCGGAGACACGCTCGGCCGTCGACAAGCCCGGCAGGAAGATCAGATTGTCGAGCTGTTCCTCGGTGAGCACCGCATCGGCATCGAGCAGGCCGCGCTCGACGGCCCGGGCCCGCACGCGCGCCCGGTCGATGCCGCGGCCGTCGTCGGTGACCTGGATGACGATGCGGCCGCCGACATGGGCCGCCGACAACCGCACGGTCCCTTGCGCCGCCTTGCCGTTCGCGCCGCGCTCGACCGGCGACTCGATGCCGTGGTCGACCGCGTTGCGGATCATGTGGATCAGCGGATCGAAGAGCTGCTCGACCACGGTCTTGTCGACCTCGGTCGTCTCGCCGCTGATGAGGAGGCGCACGTTCTTGCCAGTCTCCACGGCGAGGTCGCGGACCAGCCGCGGCATGCGCGCGAATACCGATTTCACCGGCTGGGTGCGGACGGCCATGACGCCGTCCTGCAGGTTGCGCGCGTGCTGCGACATCTCTTCGATGCTGCGCGACAGGGCCGGGAACTTGTCCGTCGGCAGCACCGACAGCTGTTCGGCCAGCATGGACTGGCTGATGACGAGTTCGCCCACGAGATTGACGAGATAGTCGAGCTTCTCGAGGTCGACGCGGATCGAGTTGACCGTCGGCGCCGCCTTGGCCTGCGAAGCCGGCGCGCTGCCGCTGGCGGGCGCCGTCGAGGACGGACTGGACGGAACCGCCGCCGGCGTCGGCGCCGCGGCCTCCGAGACGATGTCTGCGGTGCTTGCAGCGGGGGCGTCCGTCTGCTGCGCCGTCAGCTCGACGATCTCCAGGTCGCCCTTGTCCACGGCCAGATCGAAGACGTCCTGGATCGCTTCCAGCCCGGCCGCCGTACGGATATCGATGGTCCAGCGCAGATAGCATTGCTCGGCATCGAAGCTTGCAAGCGGTGGCAGCGCGCTCGCGTCGGCCACGGTCTTGACGTTGCCGAGGCGCTCCAGCGCCCGTATGAGCAGCTGCGGCTCATTGCCCTGGCGGAACAGATCGCCAGGCGGCGACAGCTGGACCCGGTAGTGCCGCAGCGGAGTGTCGGCCGCCGGAGCGCGCTCGTCCGGCGCGGCCGGCCCCTGCCGATCGGACGGCTCCGTGGCATCGGCCGTTTCCGCCACCTGCGCCAGCAAGTGCAGCGCATCGGCAATCTCGTTCTCATACCCGTCGGGCATCTCGGTGCCCGCCTCCGCCGCCCGCACGAGATCGGCGACCGCATCGCCGGCACGCAGCATCAGCGACGCCAGCTCCGGATCGACGACGAGCTTGCCCAGCCGCAAGCGGTCGAGCACGCTCTCGAAGCTGTGCGCGAAGCGCACCAGCCGGTCGAAATGGAGGATGTCGGCGCCACCCTTGATGGAGTGAATGGCCCGGAAGGCGTCGTTCAGGGTGTCGCCGTCGGCCCGCCCGTTGTCGAGCGCCATGAGGGCGCTCTCGAGCTCGCCCAGGAGTTCGTCGCAATCCTGGAAATAGGTCTGTCGCAATTGGTCCAGTTCGTCCACGCACCGACTCCGTGTCTTGACCCGACGGCGCCCGATCCGCGCCGCCTGTGCTCAACTCACTCTACGAATGACCACCGCATCATCGCCGCATAGAGCCCGATCCGATTGAAGGCGGTGATGAAGGCATCGGAGGGCTGGCGAAACGCCAAGGCAACGTTCGCGCCGGCGAAACTCGCCGCCGCCGACGCCAGCGCCTGCGCGCACGGCGTCGACAATTCTTCCACCGCGGCGGCGTCGACCACGACCGGCGCCTGCCGATCAAGCGCGCCGCGCAACGCCTCCGTGACGTCGCGCGCGGCCGCCATATCGGCGACCGCCGCCAGCACGATGGCGCCATCGGTTGCGATATGATCCTCTTGCGATTCCGTGGAATTGCGAGATTTGCGAGACTTGCCGCCAGAGACCTTACGCACGATCCTTAATATCCCCCTAACAATAGGTCGCGTCGCCAATGCGCAGCGGGAAAAACGAAAGCGTGGCGTAACCTAACGACAAAGAATTAAAACTTATTGAAAATGATCCTATTAAGGTTGGCGAAGCGCTAATGTGGGGCGGACCGGCAGGGTGGCGCGCGGAATATCTTCCGCGCACCCGGTATTATGTCCTATCTGGGTCGATATTCCCAGGTGCTCGGCGACTAGCCCGCGTTTGCCCCGTGAACGAGCCGGTCGTCAACCGCCACCGGGCGCTCCCCGGCCTTGAAGATCGCTGAGCGCCCGGCGCTGGCGTCCGTTCGCGTCGAAATTGTCAGGCGCGAGCCAGGCCCGGATATTGGCGCGCACCGCCGGCCATTCCGACTCGATGATCGAGTACCAAGCGGTGTCGCGGTTACGGCCCTTGACGACCATGTGCCGATGGAAGATGCCCTCGAAGCGGAAGCCGAGGCGGCGGGCGGCGCGGCGCGAAGGCTCGTTGAGGGCGTCGCACTTCCACTCCAGCCGCCGATAGGCGAGGTCGTCCATGGCGTGGCGCATGAGCAGGAACAGGGTCTCGGTGGCGGCGCGCGTCCGCTGCAGCACCGGCGCCAGCCAGATATGCCCGATCTCGATGCTGCCGTTGTTCGGCACGATGTTGAGATAGCTGGCCATGCCGCAGGCCCGGCCGCTGCCACGCTCTCGGATCGCGAAGAAGAGCGGGTCGTGGACGGCGGCGCCGTCGCGCAGCCAGGTCTGAAAGGCCCCGGCGTCCGGCCACGGACCGTAGCCCAGGAAGCGCCACAGCGCCTCGCCGCCGGCGACGCCATGGGACGCCGCGTAAAGTTCGGCGGCGTGGCGCGCGGGATCGATCGGCTCCAGCCGCGCCGATGTCCCCTCCAGCGGCTGGCGCGCCGGCAGCAGGCCCGTCGGCAAGGGTACGACCGGCTCGCCCGAAAGCGGCCGATCCACCGCTGTCTCCGTGTTTTTCGTCATCGCTCCACCGACCCCAGGACGTCCCGCTCATCCTCGCACACGGCCCGACCGGCCGCAACGCGACCGCGCCGCCGGCGTCAGTGGCCCGGCCTCAGCTCGTCGAGGATCAGCTTCGCGAGCGGTTCGAATTCGGCGCGCGTCATGCCCGGCCGCACGCGCGCGTCGTAGAGGACACGCAGGAACAACCCGTCCTGCCAGGTCAGGTCCTGGTACTCGTCATCGTCATTGAAGATCGAGGGCTTCACGGTGAAGGAGTCGTTAGGGAGTCCGAGCGCCTGCGTGACCTCCTCGATGACGCAGGAGCGTTTGGTTGCCTCGCTCGCGAGCTCCGGGATGACCGCTGTAAGCTCGTTGATCGCGCCGCCGCGATCGGCCGCGAAGACGCCGAAGCAATCCAGATAGGTGTTGGTCCGCGGGTTCTTGCCCGGGCTCAAATGCGATTCCGCATAGGCGTAGAACTGCTCACGCCCGAGGATGAGGATATAGGCGTTCTGCGCCGGCGACGTGCGATCGACGAGCTGGATGTCGAGACCGGTCAGCCCGTGCAGCTGCTGCAAGACCGGTTCGACGAGGGCGCGATAGCGCAGGGGCTCCCTGGCATAGATCGCGATCCGCAGCGGCACGGTCCATTTGCGGACGATGTTGGAGTCTTCGCCGACGAATTCCGAGCCGAAGACGATCTCCATCAGGTTGCCGACGACTTGCGCATTGGACAGCGAGTTGTCGGCGCGGCCCACCCGCTGCGGAGCCAACATTGCGACCGCAACGGCAAGACCTAGGGCGAGGCGCCCTGCCGCCCGTGACATCGATCGGGAAAGGAGCATGGCCGCATGATTGCGACCGCTTGCGGCCGCCGCAATGAGCCGCCGCGCCCGCCGGCATCAATCTTCCGTGATGCGCCGGCCGCCGGATCAGACCGCTGCTTGCAGCCGCCCGGCCGCCGGCAGGCGCCCGCGCAACCCGGTCAGCGCCATGAAGTTGTCGTAGAGCCGCCGCGAATCGCGGTTGAAGTCCGCCATGTGCCGGCGCGCCTCGCCTTCGAGCCGCGGCAGCGCCCCCGCGCCCAGCGTCCGGTCGAGCGAGCAGGCATAGGCGGGTATCCGGCTCCACTCCTCGACCGTGCTGTGCGTCAGTTCGGTGTGGTACTGCAGGCTGTAGGCACAGCGTCCCACCCGCATCGCCTGCACCCGGCAAAGCGGCGACTGCGCGAGCACGGCCGCGCCCGGCGGGGCCTCGATCACCTCGGCGCCGTGCCATTGCAGCGCCTTGAAGACCGGCGCCATGCCCTCGAACAACGGATCGCGGCGGCCGGCTTCCGTCAATGCCACGTCGAGGATGCCGACCTCGGCCTGGGCCGCCTTGCCGACGCGGCCGCCCATGGCCGCCCCCAGCAGCTGGTGACCGAGGCAGATGCCCATGTACGGGAGGCCGCGCTCCACCGCGGCGCGGATCGCGCGCTTCTCGGCGGCGAGCCAGGGATGCTGGCCCTCCTCCCACACGTCCATCGGCCCGCCCATGACCCACAGCCCGTCGTAGCCGTCGAGCGGTGGGATCTCCTCGCCGGCATCGAGTTCGACCGCGTCCCAGGCGATGCCGTCGGCGGCCAGGAACTCGCGGAAGATGCCGGGATGCTCGATGGCGATGTGCTGGAAAACGAGAAAACGCATGATGGCGATCACTCCCCTGCGGTGGCGGGAACATGTTGCACGGAGTCGCTCGGCAGGAAAAGCGCGGACACCGAGATCGTGACGGCCAGCGGCGCCACCCGGTTGCTCCTGCCGATCGACTGAAGATTCATGCGACCTTAAGGTCGCCCTTCAACTTGCTGTTTTTACTTAATAAACGATATAAACCTCAAGTGAGACGGTAGTGACGGCCGCCAACATCCCTCTTGCCTTCGCATTGACCAGGAGTAAATTCTGAACTCAACGACATAACAAACGGGAATCTGGGAATGCTTCAGGAAGCGCTCGTCCTCGAATTCCATGGCCAGCACCGGCCCACCCCGCAACAGCGCCAATGGCTGCGCCGGGGCGTCGGTCAGCCCGGCGGCAAGCTGCCGTTGTTCGATGAATGGGGCCAGAGAATCAGCGAACGCACGGTGCGCAGCTGCATCGATCAGGGCTGGGCCGAGCCCTGGTTCAGCAATCCGCTGAAGCCGGACTGGCTGGTCTGCAAGCTGACCGACTCCGGCCGCTCCGCCGTCGGCGGTCGCCATGACGCCGGCGCATCGGAACCGGCCGCCTGGGCCGGTCGCTCGCTGGGAGGCGAGTGAGCCGGGCCCGGGATTGCCGCTGCCGCCCTAATCGTTCACCGGCACGGTATCGATCTGATTGTTCGCGAACAGCGTATCCACGCTGAGGCCGCTGCTGATCCCGTTGAGTACGGCGAGATTGACGAAGTTGACGCCGTTGGCCTGGCCGTCGACGTCGATCTGAACCTTCGTCTGTCCGCCATCGAGCACGATGCGCAGGAAGTCGTTGATATCGTCGCTGCCGGAGTAGCCGCTAAGGATGTTGCCGACGTGGAGGACGTCGCCGCCGACTCCGACCTGGAAATCGGTGATGAGGTCGGTATCGCTGTCGCCCGCCGCGGTGTTGAAGCCGAAGATGTCGCTGCCGGCGCCGCCGGTCAGCGTGTCGTTGCCGAGTTCCCCGTAGAGGGCGTTGGCGTCGGCGTTGCCGATCAGGCGATCGTTCTTGCTCGTGCCGTCGACGCCCTCGATGTTGATCAGCACGTCGCCGTTGGCGTCGCCGGCGCTTACCTGGGCGCCGACCGCTCCGAGATTCACCGTGACGCCCAACGCGGTCGTCGTGTTGTAGATCGCATAGTCGAAGCCGTCGCCGCCGTCGAGCCGGTCGGCGCCGGCGCCGCCTTCGATGTAGTTCTTGACATCGCTGCCGGTCAGCGTGTCGTTGAACGCGGAACCCGTCACGTCCTCGATCTGGGACAGAATATCGCCGCTGGCTTCCCCGGCGCTCACCTGCGCCGTGATCAAGCTCAGATTCACGGTGACGCCCACGGTGGAATGCTCGTAGGTCACCAGGTCATGCAATGCCGCGCCTACGATCGAGTCGGCGCCTGTGCCGCCCTCGAAGAAGCCATGGTCAAAGCCGCCGATGAGCGTATCGTTGCCGCCGCCGCCCACGAGGACGTCGTCGCCGACGCCACCCTCCAGCCTGTTTGCCGATCCGTTGCCGATGATCGTGTCGGCGCCGGTGGTGCCGATCACGTTCTCGATGCCGGTCAGGCTGTCACCGTTGGCGTCGCCGCCAAGGCCGAATCCGAGGCTGAGGTCGACGTAGATGGCGCTCGACGTCGTATAGTCGACCGTATCGATGCCCAGGCCGCCATTCAGCGTATCGGCGCCGGCGCCGCCGATCAGCAGGTTGTTGCCGCCGTCGGCGGTCAGGCTGTCGTTGGAAGCCGAACCGATGATGTTCTCGAAACCGCTCACTTTGTCGCCGGCCGCATCGCTGCCGGCGTTCACGTTCGTCACGAGATTGACGGTGACGCCGCCGGCCGAGTCGATGTAGCTCAGCGTGTCGATGCCGGTTCCGCCGGCAAGAGTGTCGGCGCCCGCGCCGCCCTCGATGGTGTCGGCGCCCGCGCCGCCGATGATGCGGTCGGCGCCCGCGCCGCCCGTGGCAGTGAGCGCGCTCAACGTCTCCCGGCTGCCGTCGAGGTCGAGGGTGTTACCCCCGGTCAGGGCGCTCGCGTCGACTAGCAGGCCGGCGGCGTTGGTCGTACTGTCGAGGATCAGCTTGTAGCTGAAGCCGTCCGCCAGGGCGATGGTCTCGACATTGACGACCGTCGTCGCGCCGAACACCAGGCCGGCCGAGTAGTCGCCCGCCAGGAACAGCGTGTCGGCGTCGGCGCCGCCGTCGATGCGATCGCCGGAGGTGAGATTGCCGGCGAAGATGAAGCTGTCGGCGCCCGCGCCGCCGCTGACCGTATCGATGCCGGACCCGGCCGTGACCGTGTCGTTCCCAGCGCCGCCGGAAACGCTGTCATTGCCCGCGCCGGCGTCGATCGCATCGCTGCCGCCGTTGCCCGTCAGCACGTCGTTGCCGGCGCCGCCGCCCAGCGTGTCGATGCCGGCGCCGCCGGTCAGCGTATCGTTGCCGGCCCCGCCCTCGAGATCGAACGCGTTCGAGGTCTCGGCCGCTCCGCTTACGAACAGGGTCTCGCCCTTCGCGAGGGCGCTGCCGTCGATGAGCAGGCCGCCCGTATTGTTGGCGTCGGCGAGCGTGAACTTGTAGCTGTTGCCGGCCGTCAGATCGATCGTCTCGATGTTGACCAGCGTAGCCGCGCCGAACACGACGCCGGCCGCATAGTTGCCATCGAGGAACAGGGTGTCGTTGCCGGCGCCGCCGTCGACCCTGTCGAGCGCGGTGAATTCCGCGCCGAGGAAGATCTCGTCGTCGCCGTCCCCGCCACTGAGGGTGTCATTGCCGCAATCGCCGGAGATCGTGTCCTTGCCCCCGCCTCCCGACAGCAGATTGCCGTAGCCGTCGCCCCGGAGGTCGTCGTCGAAGTCCGAGCCCGTGATGCCTTCGATATCCGTGAGAACGTCGCCGGCAGCATCGCCGCCGGCATTGTTGGTGTTGTCTTCGAGATCGACCGTGACCGCCAAAGTCGAGGTCGCATAGCTCGCGATGTCCAGGCCGGCGCCGCCGGCGATGGTGTCGGCGCCGACGCCGCCCCCGATGGTATCGTTGCCGATGCCGCCGTCGAGGCTGTCCGCGCCGGCCGCGCCGATGACGCTGTCGTTGCCATCGCCGCCGAACACGGTGTCATTGCCGGCGCCGGCATCGAGGACGTTGGCGCCCTTGCTGCCGGTCAGCGTGTCGTCATGGCTCGAGCCCGTGAGGTTTTCGATCGTGGTCAGCACGTCGCCATTGGCGTCGCTCGCGCTGACCTGCGCTCCCGTCAGCAGCAGGCTGACCGTGACGCCTGCGGCCGAGTTGGCGTAGCTGGCCGTATCCAAGCCGGCCCCGCCCGTGAGCGTATCCGCGCCCGCGCCGCCCTCGAACGTGTCGTTGCCCGCGCCGCCGAGGATGCTGTCGGCGCCGTTGCCGCCGATGGCGGTGAGGCCGCTCTTGGTCTCGGCCGAACCGTTGAGCGTGAGCGTGAAGCCGTTGAGGGCGCTGGCGTCGACCGTCAGGCCGGCGCTATTGGTGGCATTGTCCAGCTTCAGGTTGTAGCTGTGCAAGTCGTTGAGGAGGATCTGCTCGATGTTGATCGCCGTCGTCGACTTGAAAGTGAACAGCGTCGAGTAGTCGCCGTTGAGGAACAGCTTGTCGGCGTCGGCGCCGCCGTCGATCCGATCGTCGACCGAGAGGCCTGCTCCCTTGTCGTTGTGGTCGGTGCCGGCCCCGCCGCGGAGGGTTGCGGCGCCGACGCCGCTGCCGATGAGGCTGTCGTTGCCGTCGCCGGCAGACAGGCTGTCATTGCCGCCGCCGCCGTCGATCGTATCGTTGCCCGCTCCGCCGTCGAGGGCGTTGGCTTTGCCGTCGCCGGTCAGGTTGTCATCAAGCGCGGAGCCGACCAGATTCTCGATGCCGGAGAGGCTGTCGTTCGCGGCATCGCCGCCGCTATTGACGTTGCTCGTGAGATTGACCGTCACGCCGGCCGCCGATAGCGCATAGGTCACCGTGTCGATGCCGGCGCCGCCGTCGATCGTGTCCTTTCCGGCCCCGCCATCGATGAGGTTTGCCAACCCATCGCCCGTGAGCTTGTCGTCGGAAGCGGAGCCGATGATGTTCTCGAAATTCGACAGGCTGTCGCCGTTGGCGTCGCCGCCGGTATTGACGTTCGTCAGGAGGTTGACGGTCACGGCGCTGGCCGACGCGGAGTAGTCGACCGTGTCGACGCCCTTGCCGCCGTCCAGCGTGTCCGCTCCGCCGCCACCGGTGATGGCGTCGTTGCCGGCGCCGCCGCCGATGCTGTCATTGCCGAGGCCGCCATCGAGCGAGTCGGCCCCCGCTCCGGCGGCGATCGTGTCGTTGGCGGCGCCGCCGGTCGCCGTGAGCGCGGCGGTCGTCTCCCCAGTGCCAATGAGGTTCAGCGTATCGCCGACGCCGAGGCTGGAGCCGTCGACGGTCAGGCCGCTCGCATTCGTCGCGTTGTTGAGCGTCAGCTTGTAGTCGTTGCCAACCGTGAGGTCGATCTCTTCGATGTTGACCGCGGTGGTCGCGCTGAAGACGAGACCGGCCCCGTAGTTGTTGCCGCTGAGCACGAGCTTGTCGAAACCGGCGCCGCCGTCGATGTGGTCGGTTGCGGTCAGTCCGTTGCCGACCTGGATCGAGTCGTCCCCGGCGCCGCCGAGCAGGGTATCGACGCCGCTGATGCCGGCGTCGAGGGTATCCTTGCCGTCGCCGCCCTGGATCGAGTTCGACAGGGCGTCGCCGGTCAGACTGTCGTCGAGAGCCGAGCCGATGAGGTTCTCGACCCCCGAGATCTTGTCGTTCAGGGCGTCGCCGCCGGTGTTGACGTTGGTCGTCAGGTTGACGGTGACAGGGGCGGCGGAGCCGGCGTAGCTGAGCGTGTCGATACCGGCGCCGCCGTCGATCGTATCGGCGCCCACGCCGCCGATCAGGCTGTCGTTGCCGCCGTTGCCCGAAAGGATATTGTCCTTGTCGTTCCCGACCAGGGTGTCGTTGAAATTCGAGCCGTTGACGTTTTCGATGCCCAC